>NZ_JBNDHT010000027.1:0-60537 GCF_056755115.1 Rhizobium sp. SVR5-2C
CCTTGTCCTTGCCGAGCTGCGGCTGGAAATCGACTTCGACGCCGCGATCACGGAAGATCTGGACGGCGGTTTCCGACAGTTCGTCGGATACGAGAACGCGAGGTGCCATTGGAGGGCTTCCTTCAAAAGTGTTCAGCGATAGATGAAAATCGGGAATGCTGGGCTCCGCTCAGCGAGCGGAGCCGGATGCGATCACATCAGGCAGCAGCCTGGGAAAGCGCCGCCTTCTGCGTTTCGAAGGCCCAGGATAGCCAAGGCATCAGCTTCTGCATGTCGGCGGTCTCGATAGTGGCACCCGCCCAGATGCGCAGACCCGACGGCGCGTCGCGATAATGGCCGATGTCGTAGGCGACACCTTCCTTCTCGAGCAGCGAGACGAGGCCCTTGGCGAAGTTCGCCTGCTCGTCGTCGGAAAGCGCAGTAATGTCCTTGTCGACGATCTTCAGGCAGATCGACGTGTTGGATGCCGTTTCCGGCTTGACGGCGAGATTGGCGATCCAGTCGTTGGCTGCGATGAAGTCGGCAATTACCTTGGCGTTCGCATCGGCGCGCGCCATCAGAGCCTTTAGGCCGCCGAGCTGCTTGGCCCAGAGGAGCGCATCGATATAGTCCTCGACGCAGAGCATCGAAGGCGTATTGATCGTCTCGCCGGTGAAGATGCCTTCGATCAACTTGCCACCGGATGTCATGCGGAAAATCTTCGGCAGCGGCCAGGCCGGCGTGTAGGTAACAAGGCGCTCGACGGCCCTCGGCGAAAGGATGATGATGCCATGCGCACCCTCGCCGCCCAGGACCTTCTGCCAGGAGAAGGTGACGACGTCGAGCTTGGCAAAATCGAGGTTCTGCGCGAAAGCGGCAGAAGTCGCATCGCAGATCGTCAGACCCTTGCGATTATCAGGAATGAAATCGCCGTTCGCAACGCGAACGCCGGAAGTGGTGCCGTTCCAGGTGAAGACCACGTCGCGGTCGAAATCCACGGTGGAAAGGTCGGGAAGCTCGCCATAGCCGGCTTCAAGCTTGCGCACGTCCTTGAGCTTCAGCTGCTTCACCACGTCGGTGACCCAGCCTGCGCCGAAGCTTTCCCAGGCGAGCATGTCGACGCCGCGCTCGCCGAGCAGCGACCAGAGCGCCATCTCAACGGCGCCGGTATCCGATGCCGGAACGATGCCGATGCGGTAATCCGCCGGCACTTCCAGAACTTCGCGGGTAAGATCGATGGCCTGCTTCAGCTTCGCCTTGCCGACCTTCGCACGGTGCGAACGCCCGAGAGGCGCGTCGGAAAGAGCGTCGAGCGTCCAACCAGGGCGCTTCGAGCAGGGGCCAGAAGAAAAGTGGGTATTTTGCGGACGTACGTCCGGCTTTGCGGTCTTCGCCATGTGCTATCCTTCCAGATAGATAGCTCCTCGTTGGGGAGGAGTGTCCCGCCGCCGTGGATATAGAGGGTCGCGACCGTAGTCAACTGGGAAGTGTCGCAGCTGGAGGATTTTTTGACGCAGGCACGATGAGACGAAAACGAAAAAGCCGCCCCGAAGGGCGGCTTTCAAATGGTTCGCGGAGATCGCTCTTACTTGTAGACCGGCTGCTGCAGCGGGATTTCCGGCGGCGGTTCGTAGGAGGCCTGCTGGCAACCGCCGAAAAGATAGCGAGCGCCGATGCGGGCTTCGTGCACATTGAAGCCCTTGTCACGACCGGGACCGCCATTTTCCGCAAAACCGAACATGTTGCCGCCGTTCACATGCAGGAAACGATAACCGACATCGGCCTTGACGTTGCAGGTGACATCGATCGAGGCGCCGGCCATGAGTCCGTAGCTGAACCGCCAGCCGCTGCGGCCATGATGGGTGACTTCGTCGTCGCATCCCGAACCGTCGTCGGCGCAAGACGTGTTATGCAGGTCCTTCCACTTGACGTAGGTGCCGCCGATACCGGCGCCGACGTAGGGCGTGAAATAGCCATAAGTCCCGAGATCGACATAGGCATTGGCCATCAGCGACCAAGCCGTGAGCGAAGATACGTCGCTCGAGGTGCAAGCAACAGCTGCAAAGCCGCACGTGCCTTTGGTCGAGCCACGGAAATCAGCCTCACCCAGATAGTCAAGCGTAAGGTCCGTGCGGAAGTAGTTGTTTACCTGGTAACCAACACCGCCGCCCGCCGTGAAGGCATCGCGCAGATCGGCGGTAGTGAAGTCGACCTCATTGCCGTTGCTACCCTGGAAGTAGCGCGCCCCACGCAGATCGGTCCAGCCATATCCCACGTCGCCACGAAGATACCAGCCCGTGGCTTCGGTGACAGTGACTTCCGGCGGGATTTCCGGAACCGGCTCGACAGGAGCGAGATCGGCCGCGAACGCATTTGATGTGACAAGCAATGCGGCAAGGATGCCGGACAAGCTTCTTTTCATGATCCACTCCAAGATCCGGTTGCATCGGCAGAGTGGACACCCCCGCCAATGTGATACGCTTTTCATGGATAATGAATGGGAAATGTTAAAAGCCACTTAACTGTAAACATTAACTATGACTATTGCCAATCGACGGGACTCTCCGCTGTTAGACTAGCGGAAATTCGTTGCTGCTGAAGTGTTGAAGCCCGGTGACTTCCGGCAGGACCCTAAAGCCCCGCACTGGAAAACGTTAGCCGCGTAAAGATCGTATAGTGCGATTCCGAGACCATCATCGCGACGAAAACGAGCACGAGGACGGGCGGGACGAGAATTGCGTAGACGAGTGCCAACCGCTCCCAGGCCATGTGCATGAAGACGGCAACGATCAAACCGGCCTTCAGCATCATGAACAATATGATCAGGAACCACCGCGGATAACCCTGGATGCCGAAATAATCGACAAGGTAGGAAAAGGTGCTGAGAACGAAGAGCAGCCCCCAGACCAGGAGATAGAGCTTGACGGGGTGCTGCTGTCCAGAATGCGTTTGCGCCTGTGCCATGGCAATCCTCACCACAGATAGAAGAATGCGAAGATGAATACCCAGACGAGATCGACGAAGTGCCAGTAGAGGCCCATGATCTCGACGCTCTCGTAGTTGCCCTTGCGGCTGGTGAAAAAGCCACGCCGCTCCGTGTCGAAATCACCCCGCCAGACCTTGCGGGCAATGATGAGGAGGAAAATCACGCCTATTGTGACGTGGGTGCCGTGAAATCCGGTAATCATGAAGAAGGAGGAGCCGAATTGCGCCGCGCCCCACGGGTTCCCCCAGGGCCGCACACCCTCCATAATCAGTTTCGTCCATTCGAACGCCTGCATGCCGACGAAAGTCGCGCCGAGGGCAGCCGTGAGCAGCATGAGGGCCGCGGTGCGGCCGCGCTCGCGGCGATACCCGAAATTGACGGCCATCGCCATGGTGCCGCTGCTGCTGATGAGGACGAAGGTCATGATCGCGATCAGGATCAGCGGAACGTCCTGCCCTCCGATGTGAAGCGCGAAGACTTCGCTCGGATTGGGCCACGGAACCGGCGTCGACATGCGCGCGGTCATGTAAGCAAGCAGAAAGCAGCCGAAGACGAAGGTATCGCTGAGGAGGAAGATCCACATCATGGCCTTCCCCCAGGAGACGCGCTTGAACGCCCGCTGGTCCGAGGAGATATCCGCCACAACCCCACGCAACCCCTCGGGTTGTTCGAGCGTTTCTCCGGTTTGTACTTGCGTGAACTGAGCCATCTTTCATTCCTCACGAAATCAACTGGCGGCAAAGGTCGACGAAGTCATTCGCCCAGCCTGCAAAGAGTGCGAAGAGAACCAGCCAGACGAAGAGCATGAAGTGCCAGTAGATGGCGCACAGATCGAGGCTGAGGAGCAATCTTCGACGAGGAAAGCGACCGTCGAAGGCGTGCGCCGTCGTGCGGCCGAGCACCGCCAGGCCGCCCAGGATGTGGAGCCCATGCAGGCCGGTCAGCATGTAGAAGAAACTGTTCGCCGGATTGTCGGCAAGCACGTAGCCTGCCGCCACAAGCTCCCGCCATGCCATGACTTGCCCGGCAATAAAGAGCACCGCCGTCGACAGTCCCAGGAGAAGCGCAACCAGCATGACGTCGGTCCGGCCACGCCTTGCCTCGAATTTGGCCCATTCGACTGATGCACTGCTGAGCGCGAGCGCAGCGGTATTCACCCAAAGCAGGCGGGGAACTGGCGTTGCCCACCAGTCGGCGGCCGTCATGCGCATGAAGTAGGCGCTGATGAGCAGCGCGAAGAGGGCTCCCACGACGCCAAGGAAAACACCGAGGCCGACCCTGGCGGGCTCGATCGGCAGCCGGCCTGCACCGCGCGTGTCGGGCGAGAGGCCCACTTCCAGCCACGGTTTGGATGCCAGCCGGTGGTGCGCCGACCACCAGAGTACAATGACGGCGATGATCGCCAGGAAGATGACGATGACGGTCATGAGGCTGCTCCGTGCGCCATCCTGCCAGTGCCCGGGTCGTTCTGCGCAAGGAAATCCTGGCCGCTGCCCGGCACGCTGTAGTCATAGGCCCAGCGATAGACCACCGGCAGTTCCTTGCCCCAGTTGCCATGGACCGGAGGGGTTTGCGGTGTCTGCCACTCGAGCGTCGTCGCATGCCACGGATTGCCGCCGGCCTCCCGGCCCCTGAAAAGGCTCCAGACCAGGTTGAACAGGAAGACGATCTGCGCCGCCCCGACGATCAGCGCCATGACGGTGATGAAGATATTCAGGGTATGGGCGGATGGTGGAACGAATGCCGTTTCGCCGAGCTCGTAGTAGCGGCGTGGCACACCGATCAGCCCGAGATAGTGCATCGGGAAGAAGATCGCATAGGTGCCGACGAACGTGGTCCAGAAATGAATATGTCCCATCGTCTCGTCCAGCATGCGTCCGGTCACCTTCGGATACCAATGATAGATCGCACCGAAGATGACGAGGATCGGCGCCACGCCCATGACCATGTGGAAATGCGCGACGACGAACATCGTGTCCGACAGCGGCACATCCACGACGACATTGCCGAGAAACAGTCCCGTTAGGCCGCCGTTGACGAAAGTCACGATGAAGGCGAGCGCAAAAAGCATCGGCAGCGTCAGGTGAATATCGCCCCGCCAGAGCGTCAGCACCCAGTTGTAGACTTTGATCGCGGTCGGCACTGCGATGATCAGCGTCGTCGTGGCGAAGAAGAAGCCGAAGTTCGGGTTCATGCCGCTGACATACATGTGGTGCGCCCAGACGATGAAGCTGAGTCCCCCGATGATCAGGATCGCCCAGACCATCATGCGGTAGCCGAAGATATTCTTTCGGGCATGCGTGCTGATGAGATCGGAAACGATGCCGAAGGCGGGAAGCGCCACGATATAGACCTCGGGGTGGCCGAAGAACCAGAAGAGATGCTGGAACAGGATCGGGCTGCCGCCGGCATGCGGGAGCTGCTCGCCCATCTCCACGATGGCCGGCATGAAAAAGCTCGTCCCGAGCACCCGGTCGAACAGCATCATGACTGAGGCGACGAAAAGTGCGGGAAAGGCAAGGAGCGCCATCACCGTCGCGGTGAAAATCCCCCAGACCGTCAGCGGCATGCGCATCAGTGTCATGCCACGCGTGCGGCCCTGCAGCACGGTCACGACATAATTCAGGCCGCCCATCGTGAAGCCGATGATGAACAGGATCAGCGACGACAGCATCAGGATGATGCCCCAGTCCTGCCCGCCGGGCGTTCCAGAGAGAATGGCTTGCGGCGGATAGAGCGTCCAGCCAGCCCCGGTCGGTCCGCCCGGAGCGAAGAAGCTCGCGACCAGCACCAGCACGGCCAGTAGATAGACCCAGTAGCTCAGCATGTTGGCGTAGGGAAACACCATATCCCTCGCCCCGAGCATCAGAGGAATGAGGTAGTTGCCGAAGCCGCCGAGAAACAACGCAGTGAGGAGATAGATCACCATGATCATGCCATGCATGGTGATGAACTGGTAATAGTGCTCCGGATCGATGAAGGCGAAGTAGCCGGGAAAGGCGAGCTGGATGCGCATCAGCCAGGACAGCACGAGCGCCACAAATCCGATCGACATGGCCGTCACGGAATATTGGACGGCGATAACCTTGGCATCCTGGCTGAAGACATACTTCGTCCACCAGCTCCTCGGATGATAGAGTTCCACATCCTCGACTTCCGCAGGCGGGATGATCTCCCCGGCGCCCGATCGAATATCGACCATGATATCTATATCCTCCCTGTTCCTCCGGTAGCTATTGCGGCTGTTCGGCCGGCTGCGTCTCTCCCGATGCGAGCATCTGCGTGAAGGTCGGCTGCTGCTGCAGCCATGCCTGGTAGGCCGTCTCCTCATCGACCATGACCGTGCCGCGCATCTGCGGATGCCCGACGCCACAGAGCTCGGCACAAAGAATCTCGAACGTCCCGGTGCGTGTCGGCGTGAACCAGAAATAGGTCACCATGCCGGGGATCATATCCATCTTGGCCCGGAACTCCGGCACGTAGAAGTCGTGGAGGACGTCGGTCGAGCGAAGCAGGACCTTGACCGGCTTGCCGATGGGCAGGTGCAGTTCACCTCCCTCGACGATCACGTCATCAAGACCCGCAGCGTCGCTCTTGGTCAGGCCAAGGGGATTGTCCGGGCTGATATCACGGGTGTCGAATTTCCCCAGCTTTCCGTCTGTCCCCGGCAGGCGGAAACTCCACTGCCACTGCTGGCCGACCACCTCTATCTGCTGCGCATCGGCCGGCACGGTGATGAACTGCTTCCAAACGAAGAGACCGGGAGCAAGCATGGCGGCAACGCCGACGGACGTTACCACCGCAAGCCATATCTCCAGCCGCCGGTTTTCCGGCTCATACATCGCCCGGTTTCCTGGCCTGTGCCGGAACCGGAAAACGCAATAGGCCATGAACGACACCACTGCGACGAAGACGATGCCGGTGATGATGAAGGTGATGGTAAGGGTGCTGTCGATGTAGCTCCAGTTGGACGCGATCGGCGTCGACCACCACGGGCTAAGCAGGTGGAACGCGACGGATCCTACGACAATCAGAACCAGAACCAGCACGATAGCCATTGCCTGCTCCTTGAACCGCGATCCCGCCACCAATGAGCGAAATCCGCAATCCACCGCTGTATTTTTCAGCATTATCTCATGAACACGTCACGCCGACAATGACAACGGCGAAGCGATCCTGTGGGCGATCCCCTGCAGCATCCACCACATCCGTTCTGACCTATTGGGAAAATTGCTTCAGATCGGAGAAACGATTGTTGATCTCGCTGTCGTCCTTCAGCCCCGCAAACATCATTTGCGATCAAGAAAAAAGTTATGTTTCCCATCCGATAAGTCAATTCATCCTATCAGGTGGTACGACTTTTGGGATTGGAGCGCCGCAACCCCCTCTTTACTCCTTCGCTCGGACCGGTACGTGATGTATTTGACCAGCGAACATTCTCTTGAGGGCTTGCCTGAATAAATGAGTGACCCGAATCCTGCCGAAAATATCTCAGCGCTTTACGAGCGGCATGCTGCCGTGTGGGATGCGAGCCGCGGAAAAAACCTGTTCGAGCGCAGCTGGCTGGATCGATTTTCCAGCCTGCTACCGCACAGCGGCACGATCCTCGATATGGGCTGCGGCTCCGGCGAGCCTCTCGCAAGGCATTTCATCGAAAGCGGCTATGCCGTGACGGGAGTCGATAGTTCGCCCTCGCTGATTGCCATGTGCAAGGAACGTTTTCCCACCCACACGTGGCACGTCGCCGATATGCGCGCCCTGTCGCTCAGAGCGAGATTCGACGGGCTGATTGCCTGGGACAGCTTCTTCCACTTGAAGCCAGAGGATCAGCGGCGGATATTTGCCGTCTTCGCGGCGCATGCGGCGGATGGCGCGGCGCTGATGTTTACCAGCGGGCCTGCCTATGGCGAGGCGATGGGAACGTTCTGCGGCGAGCCGCTCTATCACAGCAGCCTCGACGGTGCGGAGTATCGCAGCCTGCTGCCGGAACACGGCTTCTCGGTCGTTGATCACATGGTCGAAGACCCGGCTTGCGGCGGCCAGACCGTCTGGCTCGCAAGGCGGACATGAAAAAGCCGGCGACCGAGCGCCGGCTCTCCCTCAACAATCGCAAACGATTCAAGCCGCCGTTCTGACGCCCGAGATCGTGCCGATCAGTTCGTTGACGATGCGCTCGATCTGCGCCCTGTCGTCGCCTTCCGCCATCACGCGGATCAGCGGCTCGGTGCCCGAAGGACGGATAACGAGGCGGCCGTTCTTGGCAAGTTCGGCTTCCGCATCGGCGATCGCCTGCTGCACCTGCACGTCTTCCAGCGGCTTGCCGCCGGAAATGCGGACATTGCGGAGAAGCTGCGGCACCGGCTCGAAACGGCGGCAGACTTCGCTGACGGTCTTGCCGGTTCGCTTGACAGCAGCGAGGATCTGCAACGCAGCAACCAACCCGTCCCCGGTCGTGCCGTAGTCCGAAAGCACGATATGGCCGGACTGCTCGCCGCCAACGTTGAAATTGTTCTGGCGCATATGCTCGACGACATAGCGGTCGCCGACCTTGGTGCGGGCAAGGCCCATTCCCTTGCCTCTGAGGAAGCGCTCCAGGCCAAGGTTCGACATGACGGTCGCCACGATACCGTTGCCGCGAAGCTGCTGGCTTTCCGCCCAGGTTTCGGCGATCACCGCCATCAGCTGGTCGCCATCGACCAGCGCACCGTTTTCGTCCACGATAATAACCCGGTCGGCATCACCATCCAGAGCGATACCGATGTCCGCCCGCACCTCATCGACCTTCTTTTGCAGAGTGACGGGGCTGGTGGAACCGCAATTCAGATTGATGTTAACGCCATTCGGCTCGTTGCCGATGGTGACGACGTCGGCACCGAGTTCCCAGAGCACCGCCGGTGCGACCTTATAGGCGGCGCCATTGGCGCAGTCGATCGCAACCCTCAGCCCCTGCAGCGTCACATCACGCGGCAGCGTGCGCTTTGCATGCTCGATGTAACGGTCGTGCACGCCATCGACTCGCTTGGCGCGGCCGATGTCGTCAGACTTTGCGAGCTGGGTATAAAGATCCTTCTCCAACAGTTCTTCGATCTGCGATTCGATATCGTCGGAGAGCTTGTATCCGTCGGGACCGAAGAGCTTGATACCGTTGTCCTCGTAAGGATTGTGCGAAGCGGAGATCATTACGCCCACATCGGCGCGCAGCGAGCGGGTGAGCATGGCAACGGCGGGCGTTGGGATCGGGCCAAGCAGGAAGACGTCGAGGCCAGCGGCCGTGAATCCAGCAACCATGGCGTTTTCCAGCATGTAGCCGGAAAGGCGCGTATCCTTGCCGATCACGACCCGGTGGCGATGATTGCCATTGCGGAAGATCGTGCCGACAGCAATGCCGACGCGCATCGCCAGATCCGGCGTCATCGGGAACACGTTCGATTGCCCGCGAATACCGTCGGTGCCGAAGTAACGTCTTTTCATATGTACCTCTATATTGTTTTTCAGCGAGCCAAATAAGGCCGCGGAACCTCCCGCAAAATCAGCCGAGGACTATCAGTCCCAATACAAAGCGAAATTGCGGCTTCCCATGATAGCGGCATGCCATAAATCGTAGGCGCCATCACGTAAATTACAAAGAAAATTGATTATATCCCGTTACCAATAGAAAAAGGCCGGACCTCTTGCTGGAGAATCCGACCTTTGTCCATTCGAGTTACTTCGCGTCAGTGCGGCTGGGGCTCGAGGCCACCTTCCGCCTCGTCGCCCTTGGACGCGGGGCGCGCACCAGCCTTCGGCACGGCCGAACCGCGGCTCGGAGGCGCATCGTCGCCGAGATCGCGAGCGGGCTTTTCGCCGCGCAGCAGCGCCTTGATTTCTTCGCCGGTCAGGGTCTCGTATTCGAGCAAGCCTTCGGCAAGCGCTACGAAATCATCGTGCTTTTCGGTGAGGATATCGCGGGCCTGCGTGTATGCCTCGTCAATCAGCCGGCGGACTTCGTTATCGATCTTCTGGGCCGTCGCTTCCGAAACATTCTTCGTCTGCGAAACGGAGTGGCCGAGGAAGACTTCCTGCTGGTTCTCGCCGTAGGACACCTGACCAAGCTGATCGGAGAAGCCCCACTGCGTGACCATGGCGCGGGCAAGCTTGGTGGCCTGCTCGATATCCGAAGATGCGCCGGAGGTGATGTTCTCCTTGCCGAACGTCAATTCTTCGGCGACGCGGCCGCCCATCATGATGCAGAGGCGCGAGACCATCCACTTGTAGCTCATCGAATAGCGGTCGCCCTCGGGAAGCTGCATGACCATGCCGAGAGCCCGGCCACGCGGGATGATCGTCGCCTTGTGCAGCGGATCGGCAACGGCAACGTTGAGCGCCGTGATAGCGTGACCGGCTTCGTGGTAGGCCGTCAGCTTCTTTTCCGCCTCGGTCATTGCCGAAGAGCGGCGCTCGGCGCCCATCATGATCTTGTCCTTGGCGTCTTCGAACTCCTGCATGGTGACGACGCGCTTGTTGCGGCGTGCGGCCATGAGGGCAGCTTCGTTGACGAGGTTCATGAGGTCGGCGCCGGAGAAACCGGGCGTGCCGCGGGCAAGAACCTTGAGATCGACATTCGGCGCCAGCGGAACGTTGCGGGCATGAACCTTGAGGATCCGCTCGCGGCCGACGATATCCGGGTTCGGAACGACGACCTGACGGTCGAAGCGGCCCGGACGCAGCAGCGCCGGGTCGAGAACGTCGGGACGGTTGGTCGCGGCAATCAGGATGATGCCTTCGTTGGCCTCGAAGCCGTCCATCTCGACCAGCAACTGATTGAGCGTCTGCTCACGTTCGTCGTTGCCGCCGCCGAGACCGGCGCCGCGGTGACGGCCGACGGCATCGATTTCGTCGATGAAGATGATGCAGGGAGCGTTCTTCTTGGCCTGCTCGAACATGTCGCGGACGCGGCTTGCGCCGACACCGACGAACATTTCGACGAAGTCGGAACCGGAAATCGTGAAGAACGGAACGTTGGCTTCGCCGGCAACGGAGCGGGCGAGCAGCGTCTTACCCGTGCCCGGAGGGCCGACGAGCAGCACGCCGCGCGGAATCTTGCCGCCGAGGCGCTGGAATTTCTGCGGATCGCGCAGGAATTCGACGATTTCTTCGAGGTCCTGCTTGGCTTCGTCGACGCCAGCGACGTCATCGAAGGTCACGCGGCCATGCGCTTCGGTCAGAAGCTTGGCCTTGGACTTGCCGAAGCCCATCGCGCCGCGCGAGCCGCCCTGCATCTGCCGCATGAAAAACAGCCAGACGCCCAGAATGAGCAGCATCGGCAGCAGCGTACCGAGATAACTCAGGAAGCCGGACGAACCATCGGTTTCCGGACGGGCCGAAACGACCACGTTCTTCGACTGCAAGCGATCGAGAAGGCTGTCATCGACGACAGGAGAATAGGTCTGGAAGGTGGTGCCGTTTTCAACATAGCTTCCCGAGACACGATTGCCGGTGACGACAACCTCCTTGACGCGGCCCGCATCGACCTCACGCATGAACTGCGAGTAAGGGATATCACGCGAGCTGGTTTGCGCCGGCGTCGTCTGGAACATGCTGAAAAGGGCAATCAGCAAAAGCGCTATGATTGCCCACAAGGCGAAATTTCGTAAGTTAGGGTTCATCGAACTCCCCAGCACTGGAACAGCAGCCTCATGGCAACCGTCTTATTTGGCCTCTAACATAGGGTTGCGCTGTGCCATTGCCAAGGCGATCCACTCTGTCAGTTGGTTTTTCCGTCAATAAGACCTAAAGGCGGGCTTGGATAGGGGCGCGTTCCAAAAGCCGCCGCGAGGCTTCCAGCAAAGATGAAGTCGAATCGTGTCAAAAAGCGGTCGAACGGTGCAAAATAAGGCGTGACGCTCACATCGAGGTGACAATCAGCGGGCAGGTTTTCAGCGACCCGAACATATGGTTGCGCTGCCAGTGCTCGCTTGAGGGCAGCCTTGGGCAGGTGCGCGGCCTTCGCGCCCTCAAGCTCGCGCTCGCCCGAGAACTCCAGTGCATTGGTCACAGGCAAAGTAAAGACAGAGCAGTTGGCGCGATGACCTGCATCCAGCGCCGAACGCGTATCAATCTCCAGGCTGAACGGCGAGTTATTCTTGATGACGAACCGCCCGTCCCATATCCCACACGCTCCCTGCGCAAGCACCAGTGGCAACATGCCGCGGCCCTCGCGGGTCAAGTAAAGGCCATCGCGCCGGAGATCGAATACCACCCGGCCGACTGTCATCCGGCCAGGAATGCCGGCAGTCACGAAGTCGACGATGCGCTCCATCTGCGCGCGTCCGGGAGGAAACGGCTGCCCCCCGAAGACTGCAACCAGGCGGCCGAGGGCGTAACTTATTACCGGCCCGGATGCCGAAAGACCGTCTCGGGCAACATGCCCCAACCCTTCGACAGGAAGTTTAAAATACTGGCCGGCCCAGGCCACCGCCTGGCTCGCAAGTGCCAAACGGGCATCTGCAGCCGCCGGCCCGTCTTGGACAGTCCCCTCGCCCGCCAATGCCGCGCGCGTCCGCACGCGCTCGTATTTCATATTTTCATTGCTCGGATCATCAAACCACGTGGCACCGCGCGCCGTAAGATATGCCCGGATATCGGCACGCATACAGGATAGAAACGGCCGGGCAATCCAGATGCGGCGATCGAACAGAACCGCATCGGCGATCCCCGTGGAAAGGCTGTCGCTGCGCGTGCGGCGCATCGCCAGGGTCTCGCGCTGGTCGTCCAGCGTATGCGCGGTCACGACCAGATCAGCCCCCAGTTCCGCCGCTGCGTCGGCCAGCAACTTGTAGCGCGCTTCGCGTGCGGCAGCCATGATGCCGGTCTTCGGTTTGGCACCGCGCCAAACGCGGCTTGCGTGCGGAATGGCGAGTGACCTGCAGAGGGCTGCGACCTGGCGCGCCTCATCTGCAGAACCTGCGCGCAGATCGTGATCGATTGTCGCGGCGCATAGGGAAATTTTCGGGTCGGGTTCGGCCTTCAATGCCTCGGAAAGGGCCAGAAGCAGGCCGGTCGAATCGCTGCCGCCAGAGATCGCGACGAGGATGCGCGTGGGGCTGGCAAGCGAATGGAGTAAGCGGCGCGCCGCTACCTCCGGTGAAAGAACGGCTTCCGGAGACAAACCGGAAACCCTTAGCAGGCGAGGCGCTTCTGTTCGCTCGCGACCTTGCTTATGACGGCCCGCGAGGCTTTCGGATAGCGCTTGCTGACTTCTTTAAGCGTCGCGCAGGCGGTATCGACATTGTCGAGAGCCGCCAGCGACATGCCGAGCTTCAGCAACATTTCGGGCGCCTTCTCGGAGGAACCGTATTTCTGGTGAGCATTCAGAAAGGTCTTCGCCGCTTCATTGTACTTGCCTTGGGAATAAAGCGCCTCACCGAGCCAGAAATTGGCATCAGCAGCCCGGGCGCTGCCCGGATACTGCGCGATATACTGGGTGAATTGCTGTTCAGCGACGGCATAGTCGCCGGAAAGGACATGACCGTAGGCCGCCTTGTACTGATCGGCCTCGCTGCCGAGAGAGGCGGTCTGTTGTTGCGAGGTAGGGGTGTTCACATCCGGCAGCGGAGCGGAGCCGACTTCCGCATTCTGGTTCACACTGCCGCCGATCGGGTTACCGCTCTGATCGAACTGGATAGAGCCCAGCTGCTGCGGCGGACGGCCGAGATCGCCGTTCGACGGAACGCCGTTGGAGGGAGCCGTTTCGGCTCCCTGCGGTGTCTCGATGATTGTCGCGACATCATCGCTCCGGCGCTGTGGCCGTGCGTCGGCCTGGCCCGAAGCCGGAGCCTGTATATCAGCCTCGCTCTTCTTCGTGCTCCCCTTCGATCCGGCGGAGCCGCCGCCCTTTTCCAGGTCCTGGAACCGGAATTCGTTATCCTCCTGCGTCTTGCGCAGCGATTCCTGCATCTGCAGGATCTGGTAGCTCATTTCCTCGATGCGGCCGTTGAGCTGACGCAGTTGCTCTTCCAGCTGTTGCACGCGCATCTCGGTGCCGCTGCTCTGCACGTCGACGACAGGCGGCGTCTGCGCCTGGCTCTGCGCGGGCCTGCCGCCAAAGTTCAAGCCTAGAAACGAAGCGGAATAAGCCGCTCGCTCGGTTCCGGTTACGGCCGCGAGGCAGAGCAAGCCTGCCACGACAAGTTTCTTCATAGGTATCGTCCTGTCCCAGTGATTCTTCGCGCCCCAAGGCACGAACAGGAGATTTTGCTAATTGCTCTCAAAAAGCAACGGAGTCTGGCCAAAGTGTGTTCAAAAAGAAAAGGCGACCCGCAAGCGGACCGCCTTTCCAAAAAGTAATGTAAAATCCGGTTATTACATGCCGGCGCCGCCGAGAACCGTAACTGCACGGCGGTTCTGCGACCAGCAGGAAATATCGTCGCAGACGGCGACCGGGCGTTCCTTGCCGTAGGAGATCGTCTTCATGCGCTGAGCCGGAACGCCGCGCGAAGCGAGGTAGTCCTTCGTTGCAGCGGCGCGGCGTGCACCCAGCGCCAAGTTGTATTCACGCGTGCCGCGCTCGTCGGCGTGGCCCTCTACCGTGATCGCATAGTTCGGATAGCGAGCAAGCCACTGTGCCTGACGGTCAAGCGTCTGGGCAGCATCCGCGCGGATCGATGTGGAGTCGGTGTCGAAGAAGATGCGGTCGCCGACGTTGACCGTGAAGTCCTGAGCCGAACCCGGCGTTGCTGCACCGGCACCGAGGCCGAGATCGCCGGCGCTGTTGGCCATGTTCTTCTTGTTGGCGCAGCCAGCAAGCGCCAAACCGGCGACGAGTGCGATCATGACTGGGTTGCGGGCGAAATTCTGCATGCGGCTCATTGCCGGGGTTTGAATTCGGCTCATGGCCGGTCTCCTTGCGACTTCATTTAGGGTTGCCGGACTGTAACTGTTCTGGGTTAACCGGCGCTCAAAAAGTATGGTTAACGAACTACTGATTTGTCCCTGTAATCGCCAAATTCCAACACTTTGCGGCGACAAGAAGGCGGAATCTGGCCCATCCACTACTCAAGCAGCGGCGACCAGGCGGGGTCGGATGCATACGACGGCGTCTTGATAAGCTGTTCGTTGTAGCCCGTCAGGTCTATCGAATAGAGTTGCGGGCCACCCGCACCAGCCGCCTGACGGAAGAACATCAGCACACGGCCGTTCGGCGCCCAGGTGGGACCCTCGTTGTGGAATCCCGTGGTCAGAATACGCTCGCCCGAACCGTCCGGCTTCATCACGCCGATCGAGAACTTGCCGCCCGACTGCTTGGTGAAGGCGATCAGGTCGCCGCGTGGCGACCAGACCGGCGTCGAGTAATTGCCGTCGCCGAAGGAGATGCGCGTCTGGCCGGAACCGTCGGCATTCATGACGTAGATCTGCGGATGTCCGCCACGGTCGCTTTCGAAAGCGATCCTGCCGCCGTCCGGAGAGAAGGAGGGCGACGTGTCGATCGCCGCAGTGGAGGTCAGGCGCGTGGTGGTGCGGGAACGCAGGTCCATCGTGTAGATATTGGCGTTCCCCTCCTGCTGAAGGCTCATGATGACCTTCTGTCCGTCCGGGGAGAAGCGCGGGGAGAAGGTCATGCCCGGGAAGTTGCCGACGACCTCGCGCTGTCCGGTCTCGAGCTGCAGCAGATAGACGCGCGGCTGCTGGTTAGCGAAGGACATGTAGGTCACTTCCTGCCGGTTCGGCGAGAAGCGCGGCGTGAGTACGAGGTCGCTGCCATCCGTCAGCATGCGGACGTTGTAGCCGTCCTGGTCCATGATGGCGAGCTGACGCTTACGCTGCTGCTTCGGGCCGGATTCGGAAACGAAGACGACGCGGGTATCGAAGTAACCCTCTTCGCCGGTGATCTGCTTGTAGATCGCGTCGGCGATGATATGGGCGACGCGGCGCCAGTTTTCCGGCTGCGTATAGAACTGCTGGCCCGTCATCTGCTGGCCGGCGAAGGAATCCCAAAGGCGGAACTCGGCACGGAGACGGCCGTCCGCTTCCTGGGTGACACGGCCGGTGACGAGCGCCTGGGCATTGATCACCTTCCAGTCCTCGAAGCGCGGCGCCTGGTCCGGATTGGAGATCTTCTCGATGAAGGCATTCTTGTTGATCGGCGCAAACAGGCCGGAACGCTGCAGGTCGGCTGCGATCACCTGCGAAACCTGCGCACCCATGTCGCCTTGCAGGAAGTCGGTGATGGCGATCGGCAGCGGCTCAACGTTGCCCTTGTTGATGTTGATCTCGACAAGCGCGTGGGCCGGCGTTGCAATAGCAGCCGTCGCAGCCATGCCGAGCGCCACCATGAAGGCGCGGAAGAGGGAACACTTGGTCATGAGGGGCAAGCCTTTCAGCATTTAAAGAGCCATCTGACTGGGGTCGAAGTTCACGATGACTTCGCTCCACGCGTCATATTTGTCTTTCGGAAGGTTGGTGAACGGCGCGGACCGTTTGACGGCACGATAGGCACCGCCGGCAAGCGCCCGGCGCGTAGCATCATTGCCGCCGGTCGCTTCGACCTCGGGGTCACCGATGATCTCGCCATTTTCGTCCAGCTTCATGTGGACGGTGATGCGGACCTGGTCCATGTCCGCAAGGCCGGGTATGATCTGCCAGTTGCCAGCAATGGCATTACGCAAGGCGTCCATTTCGCTCATGCTGAGCTTGGAGCCGGTGTTGTTGGACTTCTTTGCACCCAACGAGGCCACTTCGGTCGAACGCTTGGCGCCGCCATTCGAAGGATCCTGCTTGTTCAGCAGCGCCGCTATGTCGTCGGCGTTGAAGTCGCTCTCCTTCGAGGAAGACGCCTTGGCCTTTTCCTGTGCCTTGTCGGCTTTCTTCTTGTCCGGCTGTTTCTCGGCAGTCTTCGGCTGTTCCTGCGGTTTTTCCGGCGGCTTTTCAGCAGGCTTCTGCTCCGGCGGCTTCACCTGCGGCTTGGCGACCGGCGTCGGAACATTGTCCGGCAGCGCTTCGGCGTCCGGCTTCGGCGGCTCGGGCTTTGCCTGCTCCTCCGGCGGCTTTTCCTCGGGCTTGGGCGGCGTCACTTCTTCCGGCTTGGTCTCCGGAATCGACGCGACCTCCTTCGGCTGATCGACGACCGTGTCTTCCTTCATGATCTCCTTCACCTCGTTGGGGACGGGATCATTCTGGGGGAGCGGCTTTTCGGTGGCTTTCGGCGCTGCCGTGCTTTCGTTGTTGTTGGGCTTGGCGTTCGGGATCGGCGGCGTCTTCAGATCGACCTTGTTGTCGCCGAGGTTTTCGGCATCGGGAACGTCCGCGGGCCTCGACGTCGGTTTCGGCGCGGGCTTGTCATTGGGCTTCGCCGTCTTGTCGCCCTGCTGCATCTGAGTAATGGATTCGACGGGAACGAGATCGACCGGCATCGCTTCGAAGTCGTCGACCTTGAAGGATTCCGGCGTGCCAATCGTCACCAGCGCCCAGGTGAGCACGAGTCCATGCAGAACCGCAGATGTGACGACACTGGCCTTCATCTTGCTTGCTACTGGTCCTTCTTCTGCTGCGTCACGAGGCCGATGTTCTTGAAGCCCGCACCCTGGATGCGTGCCATCACGTCGGCGATCACGCCGTAAGGAGCAGTGGCATCGCCGCGCACAAAAATGCGTTCGTTATAGCCGGTGGTCGCGATCGCCTCGAGCTTGGCGGCGATCTCGTCGGTCGGGATCGGTGTTTCCTGGAGGAATACCGCACCGTCGTTCTTGACTGAAATGGTGATGGGCTGGGTTTCGGAATTCAACGCCTTGGCCTGCGTTTCCGGCAGGTCGATCGGCACGCCAACAGTCATCATCGGCGCAGCCACCATGAAGATGATGAGCAGCACGAGCATAACGTCGACGAGCGGCGTCACGTTGATTTCGGAAATAACCCCTTTGCTCCGGCCACCGCGACGGCGGCGGCCACCGCTTCCGTTGTTGCCTCCAACAGCCATACCCATCGTCGTGTACTCCGTGGTTACTGTGCGGCCTGACGCGGCTGCAGCTTCTCGTCGATCTGGCGCGAAAGGATGGCGGAGAACTCATCCGCAAAGCCTTCCATGCGGCCGGAGAGCTTGCCGGCGTCTGCGGAGAACTTGTTGTAGGCGATAACTGCCGGAATAGCCGCGACAAGGCCGATTGCGGTTGCAAGCAGCGCTTCCGCGATACCGGGAGCAACGACCGCGAGGTTCGTCGACTTCGAACCGGCGATCGCCTGGAACGAGGTCATGATACCGACCACGGTACCGAACAGGCCGATGAAGGGACCGGCCGAGCCGATCGTCGCAAGCGATCCGAGACGAGCCGAGAGGAATTCGGATTCACGAGCGAGCGTCACGTCCATCGCACGGTCGATTCGCATCTGCAGGCCGATCGGCGAACGCGCGCCGCGTTCAAAGGATTTCTTCCACTCGCGCATGGCGGCAACAAAGATCGCGGCAAGGCCGGTGTTGTTGCGTTCCGAAAGCGTGCGGTAGAGTTCTTCGAGCGATTGACCGGACCAGAAGACCTGTTCGAATTTGTCGAACTGGCGCCGCGCGCGGCCGTAGGCAAGATATTTGTCGATGATGATCGCCCAGGTCCAGACCGAGGCTGCGATGAGCCCGAGCATGACCAGCTTGACGACGATGCCAGCCTGCATGAACAGCGACCAGAGGCTGACGTCGGCCGTTGCTGCTGCCAATCCTACTTGTTCCATAGATCCAAAATCCCCGAATCCAAACGCCCGGTGCTTGACCGGGCGGCACAGAAAGTGATCTCGCAAGAATTGTCTGGCGACCGCCGCCCAAAGCCCTGGTCAAGCTTAAAGCTCTTGTCCGCCTTCCTTGCCGTCAAATTTGGTCAAAGGAAGGCGTGCACCGCACAATCTCTGACTTCTGCAGTAAGACACCATTATGGTTAACAGATAGTTAGTGCCGGACTACGACAGCGAATGTGTGCGTTGAAGATTAGTGCAGGACGAACGTGATCGGAGCTTTGGAAAGGCGGGCCAAACTCCACTTGCGATGCGTAATTCCTTCACATGAAATTCAAGTTTTTACAAGCCTGCGCTCTTGCGATTGCTCGCGACCGAGCCCAAGACCAGCCAACGCTCCGTCTTCCGCTTCATATGCTTTCAGCTCTGAAGTTCTTTCCCAGATCATCACCCAGGCCGAAATAGTGCCGGAAGACATAGAAGAGTGGTGTCCATCGGGTCGTATTGATGTGATTGGTGCCAGGCACGACGATTTGCGAATGGGCGTGGACGCGCAGGACCTGCACTTCGATGATTAGATAGCCGGCAGGGTGGACGGGATCGGCCGCACTCCCCTCACCGTGAAAGGCCACGACCTTCGCCTCGCACTGCATCGGACACTCTGAGATACGGGGAGGATGCAGCAATTCCGATGCCACCGACCCGAAACCACCGAGGGCAAACTTGTCGGCGGCGTATTCGTAACCCATCCGTGCCTTGTAGTCTGGCACGGGATTGCGGCCTGTTGCCCGCGCGATCCGTTCCACCCGGTGCCAGTGTTTCGCGGCCGGAAAATTGAGTGTGCATTCGCCTTCTCGTCGAAGATTTTCAGCCCCTTGCCCTGAGGCGGCCAGACCCAGGACGACCCGGTCTCCGAGAGACCATGCCGAGGACATGGGCGTGATATTGGCGGTGCCGTCGGGATTGAGCGTGCTGATGAGCACGACCGGCGTTCCGAAATACAGGACGGAAGGCGTTATCGTCAGATGATCTGCGCCTGAGACGGAGGGAATCAAAGCAGACATGGGCGGCTCCTTCAGGAATTTCCAAAGCCGCAAGCTAGCGTCTGCAGAGTGAGAATGCTTCGATCGCCGTCGAACTATAGCGGTCGACTATCGAATGAGTGCGTTCGCGCTGATCATGAATTTCGTGGCCAGCGCCTCCGGAAGCCGCCGCGGCCTTCCCTTGGCGTTGATGACCGCAATGATCACCTTCGCCGCTATCAGCGGCGTTTCGCCGCAGCGGATCTCCTGCTGGAGCACCATTTTCGCACCGCCGGCCTTTTCCGTCCGCGTGACGATCGTCAGGATATCGTCCATACGGGCCGGGCTCCTGAAGTCGATCTCCATGCGATGAACGACGAAGACGAGCCCCTCCTCGTCGGCGCTGATCAACTCCCGCTGCTCGACGCCGAGGCAGCGGAGATAATCGGTACGGCCGCGCTCCAGGAAATGCAAATATCGTGCATGATAGACGAGACCGGAGAAATCGGTGTCTTCGTAATACACGCGCTGGTTCAGGCTGTGTCCCGTTTCCGTCAGCTCGCCAGAAATCGAAAAACCGTTATCCGCCATAATTTTCTCCAAACTCGCATGCCTGTTGGCGACAGGCCGCAGCGCACTAGTTTTGAATAATCGTCATAGTTCTTAGATATTTCCGATAGTAGATGAAGACGCAGGAGGCAATGCGATGAAGATTGCGGTGATGGGCGGAGACGGGTTCATTGGCTGGCCAACATCGCTTCATCTCTCAGACGCGGGACACGACGTCCACATTCTCGACAACCTATCGAGGCGCTGGATCGACACCGAACTCGGCGTGCAATCGCTGACACCGATGGACTCCATTCAGGAGCGCACGCGCATCTGGCATGCCGAAACGGGGCGGCGCATCCATTTCAATCTGATCGACCTCGCCAAGGACTACGAGCTTCTTAAGAATTGGCTTGCCGAGAACCGGCCGGAAGCGATCATCCATTTCGCCGAGCAACGCGCCGCGCCCTATTCGATGAAAAGCGACCGGCACAAGAACTACACCGTCAACAACAATGTCAGCGCAACGCATAACCTGCTGAATGCGCTCGTTGAGTTGCAGCTGGACGCCCACCTCGTCCACCTCGGCACGATGGGGGTCTATGGCTATTCGACGGTCGGCGCGGCTATCCCCGAGGGCTATCTGACGGTCGGCGTCGATACGGCGGCAGGCGATACCGTAAACCAGGAAATTCTCTACCCCTCCAATCCCGGCTCGATCTACCACATGACTAAGTGCCTAGATCAGCTGCTCTTTCAGTTCTACGCAAAGAACGACGCGCTGCGCATCACCGATTTGCACCAGGGCATCGTCTGGGGCACGCACACGGAGCAGACGCGCCGTCATCCGCAACTCATCAACCGCTTCGACTACGATGGGGACTATGGCACGGTTCTCAACCGCTTTCTCATCCAGGCGGCGATCGGCTATCCAATCACTGTGCATGGGACGGGCGGCCAGACGCGAGCCTTCATTCACATCCAGGATTCGGTCCGCTGCATCGAGCTTGCGCTGAAGAACCCGCCGGCCCGAGGCTCGCGGGTCGAGATCTTCAACCAGATGACCGAGACGCACCGCGTGCGCGATCTTGCAGAGATGATCGCCAGGATGACCGGCTCAAAGATCGCCTGGCTCCCGAACCCGCGCAAGGAAGCGCCGGAAAACGACCTGATCGTCACGAACGACAAATTCCGCGACTTGGGCCTAGAGCCGACCACGCTTGAGTCCGGCCTGCTCGCCGAGATCGTCGATGTCGCCAAGAAATTCGCCTACCGAGTCGATCGCTCGCGCGTTCCCGCCGTTTCCGCCTGGACGAGGGACATCGCCGCGACGCTCAACCACGATCCGGAAGGCAAGCGGCTGAAATCGGTGTCGTGAGAATGGCCGCCACACAGTACGCATTTTTGGTAATACCGTTGCGGCAAGCCTCTTCTCCCCGCCGGGGAGAAGTGCCGGAGCGCCAGCGAGGCGATGAGGGGGTGAAGAGCGCAGGCGACAACATGTGCCACCTGCGGCCCCCCTCATCCGGCTGCCGCCACCTTCTCCCCGGCGGGGAGAAGGGATTCGCGGAAGCACCTGAGGACCCATGCCTTTGCCTTTCGCCTATATAACCCTCGTCACGAATGCCGACTACGCCATGGGTGCGACGGCACTTGTGCGTTCCCTGCGGCTGACGGGAACTGCAGCCGACATCGTCGTGCTGCACACGGGCGGAGCGGATGAAAAAGCCCTCACCCCGCTTGCCGAGCTCGGCTGCCGTCTGATCGAAGTCGAGCACCTGCCGCTCTCCGACGCCTTCAATGAGCGGCATGCGCGCGGCCAACTGCATTCCGCCGCCCCCTTCACGAAGGGCCGCAAGCCGGATTTCCATTCGCCGCTCGACAATTTCTGCAAGCTCCGCCTATGGCAGCTCACCGAATACGAGGGCGTCGTCTTCATCGACGCCGATGCCATCGTTCTGAAGAACATCGACAAACTCTTTGGCTACCCGGAGTTCTCCGCGGCGCCGAATGTCTATGAAACGCTTGCCGACTTCCACCGCATGAATTCCGGCGTCTTCGTTGCCAGGCCTTCGGAAGAGACCTTCGGCCGGATGCTCGCCATGCTCGACCAGCTGGACGCATTCTGGCGGCGCACGGATCAGACCTTCCTCCAGGCCTTCTTTCCGGATTGGCATGGCCTGCCGGTCTATTTCAACATGCTGCAATATGTCTGGTTCACCATGCCCGCGCTTTGGGACTGGAAGAGCATTTCGGTCCTGCATTACCAATATGAGAAGCCCTGGGAGACGAACCATCCGAAAGCGGACAAGCTCAAGCCGCTGATCGATCTCTGGCACGCCGTCTATGCCGGCAATGACCTGCCGGATCTTGCGACCATGATGAACCCGGAGGCGGCATGAAAGTACTGGTGTCCGGTGGAACAGGTCTGGTCGGACGCTATGTCGTCGAGGAGCTGCTTGCCGCCGGATATCCGGTCGTCGTTGGCGGACGCCACGCTCCATTGCCCCGCCTGTTTTCCCGTCCGGTCGAATTCGCGCCGCTTTCGCTCGATCCCGATAAGGACCATAGCGAGGCTTTCGACGACGTCTATTTCTTCGTGCATGCCGCCTTCAGTCACCGGTCCGGAAAATACCGGGGCGGCGAAGGCGACGATCCAGAGGGTTTCCGCAGGCTGAACCTCGATGGCACGGTGAAACTCTTCGACACTGCCAAGCGCGCCGGCACCCGCCGTTGCATCTTCATCTCCAGCCGCGCCGTCTATCGGGACTCAGCGCCAGGGACCGTTCTGAAGGAAGATATGCTGCCGAAACCGGACACCCTTTACGGAGAAGTAAAGCACGACGGCGAGCGCGCGCTGGCCCATCTGAGCGACCCCGGCTTCCCAACTGCCAGCCTGCGCGCAACCGGGGTTTACGGCGATCTCCTGCCGAACAAATGGACCAGCCTTATCGATGACTATCTGAGCGGCAGACCGGTACCCGTTCGAGCCGGCACGGAAGTTCACGGCCGCGATCTCGGCCGTGCCGTGCGGTTGGTGCTGGAGACGGAAACCGCCCGCATCTCCGGCGAGGCGTTCAACGTTTCGGATATCGTCGCCGATACGCGTGACATCCTGTCGGTCGTAAAGCAGGAAACGGGCTGTCCCAACCCTTTGCCCGCCGCAGCCGACAAGGCTGCCGTCAACCGGATGAGCACCGATAAGCTGGAAGCGCTCGGCTGGCTGCCGGGCGGCGAAGCGTTGTTCGAACAGACGCTCCGGCAGCTCGCGGGCGCAATACAGCGCCAGTGACGTGCAATATCCCTTGCCGCCCGCAAGGGTCCTTGGTCTCACTGTAACAACAAAGCTTACGCCGCTTTCATGCATTGCAATGACCGGCCAGCCGTTTATGGTCCGTCTATGCAGCCGACGATACCAAAAGAACTGAAAGCTCAGATGCGCGCCGAACGGCTTGCGCTGCGCGACGCGATCCCGCCGGAAGTGCGGATCGAAAGAAGCCTCGCAATGGCCGAGCATGCGGGCGAGGCGGTGGCTTTTGACCCCGGCACGATTGTTTCCGGCTTCATGCCGATCCGCTCGGAAGCCGATATCCGGCCCCTGATGGGACGGTTCCAGGCGCGCGGCGCCCGCCTTTGCGTTCCAGCCATCCTCGACAAGCAGACGATCGTCTTCCGTGAACTCGTTCGCGGCGCGCCCCTCATTGCAACAGGTTTCGGTACCTCCGGACCACCAGCGGATGCGGCCGTCCTTGATCCTGAAATCATGCTCGTGCCGCTTTCGGCCTTCGATGATCGCGGCCATCGCATCGGCTACGGTGCCGGCTATTATGACCGCGCGATTGACCGTTTGCGGCAAAAAGGCATGCATCCGAAGCTGATCGGCATTGCATTCGACTGCCAGGAAGTGGCACATGTGCCCGACGAGCCGCATGACATAAGCCTGGATGCCATCCTGACGGAAAGCGGCCTTCGCTTTTTTGCTTCTTGGATCGGATAAGGAATGCGTCTGCTTTTTCTGGGTGACATGGTCGGCAAGACGGGACGCACGGCCGTATGGGATCGCCTCCCCGGCCTCGTGTCCGACCTGAAACTCGACTTCGTGATCGTCAACGGCGAGAATGCCGCCGGCGGTTTCGGCATCACGGAAGACATTTTCCTCGAGACGGTCAATGCCGGTGCCGATGTCGTCACCACCGGCAACCATGTGTGGGATCAGAAGGATGCGGTCGCGTTCGCGGGACGCCACGACCAGTTCCTGCGCCCCGCCAACTATCCGCAGGGAACGCCCGGCCGTGGTTCCGGCCTCTTTTATGCCCGAAACGGGGCTCGCGTGCTCGTGGCAAACATCATGGGCCGCGTTTTCATGCACCCGGAACTTGATGACCCATTCAAGTCCGCCGAGACGATCCTCGACGCCTGCCCGCTGAAGGAGCAGGCCGACGCAATCATCTTCGATTTCCATGCGGAAGCGACCAGCGAAAAGCAATGCTTCGGCCACTTCGTCGATGGTCGCGCCAGCTTCGTCGTCGGCACGCATACCCACGTGCCGACCGCCGACCACCAGATCCTGAACGGCGGCACCGCCTATATGTCTGACGCGGGCATGTGCGGCGACTACGACTCCTCACTCGGGATGGACAAGGAAGAGCCGCTCAACCGCTTCATCTCGAAGATGCCCAAGGGCCGCATGGAGGCGGCCACCGGCCCTGCAACCATCTGCGGCGTCGGCGTCGAGATTTCGGATGCCACCGGCCTTGCAGAAAAGATCGCGCCACTGCGCCTCGGGCCGCGGCTGGCGGAAACCATCCCGGACTTCTGGCGCTAAGGCGTTGAGTTTGCAATGACGCATTTGTGAGCGGCCCTACCTGATTTCGGCTGGACCGTTGCGACGGCTTGTCGCATCCTCCCGGCAACGTGAAAGCGCCGGAGGGGGTGGCATGAAGCCGCAATCACTTGTCCTCGCTATCGCATGCCTTGTGCCGCTCGCCCTGCCCGGCGCAGCCGCCGCGCAAGAGGATCAGAAACCCGTCAGCCAGTGCCAGGCGATCGCACAGGCGCTTCCCAAGGCCACCTATGCGAGTTTTTCCGGCAACACGCCGATCATACCCGCGGTTTCGGAAGGCGAGGATGTCCAGCTGACCTATCTCGGGCATTCCACCTTCGAAATCGAAACACCGGGCGGCATTGTCATCGCAACGGATTTCAACGGTTGGTACCGGCCGGACGTGACGCCCGACGTGGTGACGATGAACCGGGCGCACTCGTCGCATTACACATTGACGCCCGATCCAGCGATCAAACACGTTCTGCACGGCTGGAGCGATGTGCCTGGAGAAAAGGCCGAGATCCACCTGATGGTTGGAGACGCTTATATCCGCAACGTCACGACGGATATTCGCGGCGGCTACGGCGCAGCTCAGCAGGATGGGAATTCAATCTTCATTTTCGAAATCGCCGGTCTCTGCATCGGCCATCTCGGGCACCCGCCAGAACCTACAACGTCTTGCTAGCGCCAAGCATCAGGCAAATTGCAGATGCCGTTTGATGCCCACTTCCGGCATCTTCTCATCGTCGAGATTGGCCTTGGCGATTTCCCACCCGAATTTCAGCTTGCTTCCAGTGGAGACCCAGATCTCGGCATCGTCGACATGCATGGCAAGCATCGTCAACTTCGGATCCTTCTTGCCATCCTCGTACCAGGCGGCAACCACCGAATTCCAGTATTCATCGATCTTTGAGGGGTCCGGACGCAGCTCGATCTTGCCTGCGAGGCAGGCATGATAATCGTGATCCTTGCCGACGACACAGAAATGCGCACGCGTTCCCGGTTTGACGGCGCGGACAATGTCGGCATCCGACTTGGTGTAGAACCAGATGGTGTTGGTCTTCGGGTCGGCATACGGGGCCATCGGCTGCATGTGCATGTCGGCTCCATCGATACCTAGCATGCCCGCAGATATGTTGTTTACCTGATCCCAAAGCTGCTTTGCGGGCTGTTCGCGGGCTTCGCTAAAGCTTGCCATTGCCTTCCCTTCCATTCTAAATCCCAACGTTTCAAAAACGTCAGGTCTTTCGCTTTGTTCCGCTGCTTTTCAGCCCGCCAGGCGGGCCGGAGCAAACTGCTTTTCCCTTGAATGCCGCCCGTTTCGCTCTTATAAGGCCGTCCATTCCGAACAATGAGACGTGAACAGGGGTGCCATGGCTGGCCATTCACAGTTTAAAAACATCATGCATCGCAAGGGCCGTCAGGATGCCGTGCGGTCGAAAATGTTCTCCAAGCTCGCGCGCGAAATCACCGTCGCGGCTAAGGCCGGTCTGCCAGACCCTACCATGAACGCCCGCCTGCGCCTGGCCATTCAGAACGCCAAGGCCCAGTCGATGCCGAAGGACAATATCGACCGCGCCATCAAGAAGGCCGCTGGTGCCGACGGCGAGAACTATGATGAAGTTCGCTACGAAGGTTATGGTCCGGGCGGCACGGCGATCATCGTCGAAGCACTGACTGACAACCGCAACCGCACCGCGTCCAACGTCCGCTCGATCTTCACGAAGGCCGGCGGCGCGCTTGGTGAAACCGGATCGGTTTCCTTCTCCTTCGATCACGTTGGCGAAATCACATACAAGCTGTCCGCCGGCGATGCCGACACCGTCATGGAAGCCGCGATCGAAGCTGGCGCCGACGACGTGGAGACCGACGAGGAAGGCCACACCATCACCTGCGCCTTCGAAGCCCTCGGCGAAGTCGCCAAGGCGCTGGAAGGCGCGCTCGGCGAAGCCGAAACCGTCAAGGCCGTCTGGCGCGCGCAGAACAACGTGCCGGTGGACGAAGAAAAGGCGCAGTCGCTGATGAGGCTCATCGACAGCTTGGAAGACGACGACGACGTGCAGAACGTCTATTCGAACTTCGAGGTTTCCGAGGAAGTTCTCGCCAAGCTTTCAGCCTGAGCGCTGCCTACAAACAATAACAAGAGACCCGGCTCCGCAAGGCGCCGGGTCTTTCGCGTTTCGGGCCCTCATCGGCCCAGGCTCTTCTCCGAGTTCCACCTTGCACCGGGTATCTGCACCAGCCGGCGCTGCTATCGAGGCGTCTCAGCAATAGCTCCCTGGGTCATTTCCGATCATCACCGGTCACAGCTTGGTGAACCGGCGCCGTTTTTTAACAGGTCGGTAACCTTGCCGCCCTTGTATGCCCCTGCTCATTCCAGCCGGTCTGTTCCAGACCAGCGTCTCTCAAACATCGGCGGGGAAAATGCCATGAAAAGACTTGCTCTCGTTCTCTCTTTCACATTGCTCGGCGCATTGTCAGCACAGGCTGAGCCAAGAATGATCGAGCGTTTCAACGACTGGGGCGTTTATTCATATGAGTCTGGCGATGGCACGGCCTGCTATCTGCTGACGGTTCCGAAGACGAAGGCACCCGCCAACGTCGACCATGGCGACAATTTCTTTCTGGTCGCGCCGGGAAACGACCGGATAAAATACGAACCGCAGGCGAGAATGGGCTACGATCTCAAGCCGGGATCGCGGCTGAAGGTGCAGATCGGCGATCAGACTTTCTGGATGGTCGTCAAGGATAAAACTGCCTGGGTGCAGAAAGAAGACCGCGAACCGGAAATGATCAGCGCAATGCGCGACGGCAGCGAGATGACCCTCGAAGCGACGTCGCGCCGGGGAACGGAAACGACTTACACCTACTCGCTCGATGGCGTTACCGCCGCGTTGAAGCGCGTCAGCAGGTGCAATTGAGTTGCCCCGCCCTGTTCTTCGGCGGGCAGGCCCGGCGTGCTTCGTCTTGCTGTGCTTTGCGGCGCTCGCTCTCCTGCACCGGCCAACGACCGCCAACCCTTTGCAGGCGCCTGCAGCCGCTGCAGATATGGCGAAAGGACGCGAAACGGGGTTGCCCATACCCCGTTTCGTGTCGCTCAAGGCGAACGGCGGTCGTATGCGCATCGGCCCGTCGTTGGATTATGCCGCGAAATGGGTCTACACCAAGCGAGGTGTCCCGCTCGAAATTACCGCTGAATATGACAACTGGCGCCAGGTCCGCGACTGTGACGGCGTGTCGGGGTGGATGCACCGCGCGCTCCTCTCGTCGCAACGGACGGCCGTCGTGGGGCCGTGGCTGAAAGCTCCGGTCGCCCTGCACGCAACGCCGGGCGACAGCTCGCAAATCACGGCGAGGCTTTCCGCCAGAGTTCGGTTGCAGATCAATAGCTGCGATGGCGATTGGTGCGCAGTGGCCGTGACCGGCCATGCGGCGCGCGGCTTCCTCCACCAATCATCAATTTGGGGCGTCTACCCCCATGAAATCATAAAATGACGAGATCTTCGACCCGAGATTCTGGCGGTACATCATCTCCGCGGCCTAGTCGGCCAGGCGTGTCCTCAGAGCGTCGACGATCTTCTTCGTGAGCAGATCGTAGTCTTCATCGAAATGATGATCGCCCGGCAGCTCGACGACATCTGCCCCGGTATCCTTTAGCGCGGGGCAGGCAACTTCGTCTTCGTCTTCCTTGCCGTAGATGCACTGCACAAGCTTGGGGTCGATGCTCTTCAGATCGCTAACCGGATCGCCACCCGCGCCCTCGGTCTGCTGGCCGAGCCAACCCATGACCGAAATCACGTAATCCACCTGATGCGACAGCGACAGTAGCGAAATCTGCGAGATCAAGGCCTTGTCGGCTGCCTTCAGCCTGTTGTAGGTCGCCGGCACCACATCGGCACCAAAGGAATAGCCAATCAGGAGAACGTGCTTCACCTTCCATTGCTTGCGGTAGAATTCGATGATTCTCGTCAGGTCGTCGGCGGTCTCCTGGGGCTTGCGTTCCGACCAGAAATAGTGAAGCGCGTCGATGCCGACGACCGGAATGCCCTGTTTCTGTAGCGCCGCGCCGACTTCCTTGTCGATGTCGCGCCAGCCTCCGTCTCCGGAGTAAATGACTGCCATCGTGTCCATGGCAGGTTTGGCATCGAGCACGGCAAGGGGGAGACCAAGCGGATTGCCGGCGCTTCCGGACGCCGCGATCAGGTCGTCCAGCGTATCGGAGAGCGTCGTCTGTGCATCGTCATCCGCATCGCGGATATCGATCGCCGGATGCGCCTTCTTGAGCTCTTCGACATGCTCCCGTCCGTCCTTGGGCGCATCGGCCGTGAAGGCAGCAATGATCGGGTCCGGCAGACTTCCGTCGGTTAGGCCATAGATCATGCGGTCGCCGACCGTTTTCTTGCTGGCGGGCGTGCAGAGCTGCTGAGTCAGCGGAATCCCCGCGACCGGATCAACCGCCAGCGTTTGCCCGATCGTCGCATCCGGCGTCTGCGCGGCAATCGCCAGCGCCAATGCGCCGCCCTCACCGATGCCCGCGATGATCGGCAGATGATAGGCACTGTTGCCCGCTGCGCGCTGGATCTGCTGGCTTAGAGACTCGATGTCGGAAACAAGATAGATGCATCCGTCGTTCTCGCTGACATCATAGTTTCGAAGCGCCTCCATGTAGGACGGAAAGTCGACGCCGACGACCACAGCGCCCTCTTGCACCAGTGTGGCAGCCTCGGCCTTTTCCTTGTCTCCCCAGCCAGCGCCATCCGAAATCAGCATCACGACGCCTTTTACCTCGCCGTCCGGCAGGAAGACATGAGGCGAAGGAATAAGCCCGGTTTCGAAGCTCTGGTTGGTTTCCTCGGCGGCCACGGCCGGAGCCGCCAGCGCGAAAGTGCACGCGGCTGCGAGGAGATACTTTCTGATCATTTCCTGACGACTCCCTTTAATCCGCCACCAATCAGAAAGGTCGCGTCCATCAACGCGATCATCGGATTGCCCCCTCCGGATACCGCCAGATAGCGCGGCTGCCAGTGCGGATGAAATTTTGCTTTGAACGCCCGAAGGCCTTTGAAATTGTAAAATCGCTCGCCGTGCTCGAAGACGGTGCTGCCGATGCGGTCCCAGACGGGTGCCGTCTCGCGTTTGGACATGCCGGAAAGCGGGGCCATGCCGAGATTGAAATGCGAGTAGCCCTCGCCGCGCAGATATTCCATGATCTGCACGAAGAGAAAGTCCATCGAGCCCTTCGGCGCATCCGGCGAAAAACGCATTAGGTCGATCGTGCCTTCCGACTTCGTCTCGGTGATAAGGATATTGGCGAAGGCAACGATTTTGCCATCCTTCTTCAACACACCAACCGGCTGGGCGCACACATAGTCAGGCTCGAACGCGCCGAGCGAGAAGCCTTTCTCCTTGGCGTGGTGATGTTCGAGCCAGGCGTTCGAGACCACCGAGAGTTGATCGATGACATCAGGCACCGCCTCGGGCTGAATGACATCGAACTCCAGCCCGTCGCGCTGCGCGCGCGCCGCCGTCTGCCGAAGATTGGCCCATTTGCCGCCCTTCATTTCGAAACGGGTCAGATCTGCTACTGCCAATTCGCCGAGCTTGAACGCGCGCAGCCCCGCATCGGCGCAGTGAGACAGGATTGCCGGAGAGATCTGATAGAATACGGCCCTGCAGCCGGCAGCGCCCGCGGCCTCGACGAAGCGCCAGATAAGGTCCGGTGCCGCTTGCCTTTCGCCGACGGGATCGAAGAGCGCGATCCAGGAGCGGCCCTGCCGGCCATACATGATGAAGGCATCGCCTTGCTCGGAAAACATGATGCTCTTATCGCTCATCCGTACGAGATTGGCGTCGGCCGAATTTTGCCTCCGGACGATGTCAACGGCGCGCCGCAGTGCCTCTTCCGTCGCCGGCTCCGGCTTGAAGGCCGCCGGGCGAAGGAGGCTGGAGATCGCTATTGCCGTCGAAATGATCGTCAGCCCGAGAACCGCACGCAGGCCGCGAGGCGCCTCGTCGGCGAATTCGAACTGCCACCAGAGCTCGTTGCTGTATTCGACATCGCGATAGACGAAGAGCAGGATGACGACCGCGCCGACGCAGATCACGCCGATCGCCGTCAGCCAGGATGCCGTCAGCGTCTGATTCAGCAACGAGGCATGGCGGGTAAAGAGCCGCCGGCTGACAAACAGGCTGAAGACGAGAAAGGCAAGGAACATCGCCTCGACGAGCGCGATAGCCTTCAGCAGCGAAAGCAGTAGCGCTACGGCGGCCGAAACCACCGCCACCAGCCAGGCGCCATCCAGTCGCTGGCTGAGACCACGAGCAGCGACGACCAGTGCCAGGCCCATAAGGCTGGAAAGAAAATGGGCGCCTTCAACGATCGGCAGCGGCAAAACGTCGGCCAGGAAGGCCAGGTTCTCGTCAGGGGTCGGCGTGACGCTTGAAAAGATCAGCATTATGCCGAGCAGGAGGGTCAGGGCCGAGAGAAGCTGCGGCGTCAGCCGTCCTCCGACGCGCCTGATGCTGGAGGCAGCCGGATGATGGACGACGCGGCGAAGCTCCGTCATTGAGACGGCAAGCACTGCGATCAGAAGCGGCAGCACATTGTAGATCAGCCGGTAGAGAACCAGCGAACCGAGCACCGCATCGATATTCACCGCGCGGCCGAGCGAAGCGATAATTATGGTCTCGAAAACTCCGAAACCGCCCGGAACATGGCTTAGCACCCCGAGCCCGAGGGCAATTGCATAAACCGCGAGAAACACCGGCCAGCTAACCGCCGTCTGCGGCAGCAGCACGTAAAGAACCGTTGCCGAAACACCGATATCGAAGGCCGTGACAAGGAACTGCCTTGACCACGTGCGCGAGTCGGGCAGGTGGATCGCGAACGGACCAACGTTGAATGCACGCCCGCCACGTCCAAGGAACACGACAAGGCCGAGAACAGCGATGATGGCGCCCGCGACCAACCGCAGCAGCAGCGCACTTGTGCCGATCAGAGGAGCAATCTGGCCGGCGATGATCATCAGCGCGATCGCTGAAACACCGGCAAGGCCAAGCCCGAAAGACAGCGTCACGAAGGCAATGACGCGGCCGATATCGTCAGGCGTCAATCCAAGGCGCGAATAGGCACGGTAACGGATCGCACCAGCGCTAAGCGCTCCGAAGCCCGCCGTATTGCCAACGGCGTAAGCGCTGAATGCCGTCAGCGCCACGTGCGGAAAGGGCAGCCTCTTGCCGATATACTCCAGAGCGTTGAGGTCGTAGAAGACGAGCGACAGAAAGCTCAGTCCGGTGAACAGAAGCGAAAGCAGGATGGCGCTGACCGGTGTGTTGGCAAGCGCGTTCACAACGTCGTCATAGCGCACTTCGTTGGTGAGCTGGACGATCGCATATGCGACCATGCAGAAGACCAGCAGCGTGGCGATCGCCACCAAATGGTTTCGATAACGCCGCAAGAGCCCCCGCGCGCCCCGGCTTTCCTCGACTTCCATCTCTTCCAAGCTGCCGTGACTCGCCATCTCTGCCCTACCGCACCTCCGGGTGTTTCGCTCCCGAAGATGTAAAACACGCGGCTGAAAGCTCTATGAACTATGCCTGAGAACCCCGTGACCGCCGTGCGCCTGATTCCACTTCAATTGGGGCGAAATTAGCACCGTCAGGCTTACCTGGATCTTGCATTTTCGTAAGGCTTGGCGACCGGTTTCGAAAAGCAGATGGGGTCGCCGGAATAGGTGCCCCCCACGGCCGTTTAGGCGCGTGGCGGAATGTCTTGGCAAGGCTTCGGCGAACTTCTGCTCGCCTCAGACCGCCGGCTCGCTGGCCGGATCCGATTTTTGTGCGAAATGCCGTGCGGCTACCGCATGCGTCTCAGCTTCGCGGCCCTCGCCAGCAACCTGCACGGTCGGCACGGCGAACTCGATGCCGTTTTCCTTGAAGGCAGTTCGGATCATGGCAAGCGCATTGCGCCGGATGACGAATTGCTCACCGGGCTTGGTCATCATCGCCAGGCGAATGACAATGGCGAAATCGCCAAACTGCTCGACGCCCTTCATCTTCAAGGTTTCGATGATGTGCGGCCCGAATTCTGGATTGTCGAGAAGCTGCTGGCCGATCTGCTTGATCACCTTTTTCACCTTCACGAGATCGGTGTCATAGGTGACATTCAGTGTGATTTTATCGATGGTCCAGTCGCGGTTGAGGTTCTTGACTGCTCCGAGTTCGCCAAACGGCACCGTCGTCAGTGGGCCACGGTGATGGCGGAGTTTCACGGAGCGCAGGCTGAAAGCCTCGACGACCCCCTTGTGGCTGCCGCTCTCGATATATTCCCCCACCCGGAAGGCATCGTCCCACAGATAGAACATGCCGCTGATGACGTCCTTGACGATTGTCTGCGCGCCGAAGCCAACCGCAACGCCGACCACGCCGGCGCCGGCGATCAAGGGACCGATCTGCACCCCCAGCCCTGAGAGCACCATCAGAACTGCGATGACGGCGATCACGACCGCAAGGATGTTGCGGAAAATCGGCAACAGCGTCCGCAGACGCGCACGCTTGGCCTTTTCCTCGTCGGTGGCGCCTTCATCGACGCGTGCTTCCTCAAGCCTGCCGTTGATGTAGGCTCGCGCCAGGTGCCATAGCAGATCGGCAACGAGAAGAATGACAATACCGCCGAGTGCCCCTCGGGTAAGGCGATCGGCCATCGTCTCGCCCATGGCCATCCGGTTGGCCGCGAGCCCGAGCGCACGCCCGAGCCAAAGGGCCGCGGCTGCTATGATGATGGCGCGGACGCCGCGATCCAACAGCGCCGTTGCGAACGGGCGGTGCGCCAGGAACCCCGCTTCCGCCTGGTGGAGCGACCGGACAGCGAGCGTGGCGACAGCCAGCACGCGCGGCAGCAGCACGGCATAGATGCCGATCCAGAGCAAAAGATTGAAACCAGTGACCCAGAGAATCCAGAGCAGAGCGAAATAGAGCGTCAGCCCCCAAGAAACCGCCACGCTACGCGGCCGATCCTCCGACGGACGCGACCAGACCGCTTCGGCGGCAATCAGGAACAGACCGATGCCGAGAGCGTAGCCGACGAGATAGCGCGCTCCGGTGGAAAAGCCGAGCGGAGCCAGCAGCTGGATCGCAGCCCATCCGAAAGCGAAGTAGATGACGAAGATGGCGCAGCGGCGAAACCAGAACGAGGCTTGCACCCGCGAGACGTTGCTGCCGCTGTCGGCGCGCGGAAGCGTGACGAGCGTGACCAGCAGATGTCCAAGCGCGATGGTGAAGCGCGCGACGATGAGTGCGATCGCAATGGCAATCACCATCGACCGGGTGACCGGCGGCCAATCGAACGCCAGTAACGGCACAAGCGTCGCAACGGCAAAGACAATTGCCGGCATCATACGATGAAGGAGGTTCGCTGCGGCGTGGTGAACAACCGTCGGGACCTCGCCGTCGCGGCGGATCCGCGGTCGCGGCGCGATGAGACGGAACAGCATTTCAGCCACCGCTCCCGCCAGCAAAAGAACAAGTACTTCCGTCGTCACCAACGCCCAACCAGCCGGTGCAATTTCCTGTTCTACGATCGCCGAAGCGGATGTCACCTCCTCAGGCAAATCCATGGCGGCGCCGGACACCATGTTCACATGCCGACGCGCCTGATTAACAAGATCCGAGAGCACCGACATCTCTTCGGCTTCAGCTGAGAGGGCTGGCGGCGCGGCAGTCGTCTGCCTCGCCATCCATTCCTTCACCTGCGGCGTCTGCATGAGCTTGAGTAGCTGCTGCACCTCGACCGGCGGCTGGATTGCAGGTGCCTGAGGCGTTGTCGGGGCTGCGGTCTGCGCACTGGCGGCGCCGGCAGCAGCGATAACGACAAGCAGTGGAATCAAAAAACGCAGCACCCCATACGCACCAATTCTCTTACCCATCGCCTTGCCCCCCGATGTTGGTACCTCGACCATACATCGTGCCGTATGAAAGAAAAACCCGCGCAGCGGGTGCTACGCGGGCTCCAGATCGGTCCTGCGGGATATCTTATCCTTTAGGCTTTTCCACGTGGCCACCGAAACCGGCACGCATGGCAGAAAGCACCTTGTTGGCGAACTCGTCATTGTCGCGCGAGGAGAACCGGCCATAAAGCGCGGCACTCAGCACCGGCGTCGGGACGCTTTCGTCGATTGCCGCCATGATCGTCCAACGTCCTTCGCCGGAATCCGAAACGCGGCCGGCATATTTCGACAGCGCTGGATCGGCATGCAGCGCATCGGAGGTCAGATCAAGCAGCCACGAGGTGATGACACTGCCCCGCCGCCACACTTCAGCAACATCCTGGAGGTTGAAGTCGTAACGATAATGCTCCGGATGGGAGAGCGGTGCCGTTTCTGCATCCGCCTCATGGGTTGCTGCGCCGATATTCGCATGTTTCAGGATGTTCAGCCCCTCGGCATAAGCGGCCATCAGACCATATTCGATGCCGTTGTGAACCATCTTGACGAAGTGACCGGCTCCGTGCGGGCCGCAATGCAGATATCCCTGCTCCGCCGTGCTGCTCGGGTGAGGCTCGCGGTTTGCTGACGGGGGTATGCTGCCGGCGCCAGGCGCCAAGGACGCGAAGATGGGCGAGAGGCTCTGCACGATGCCCTTTTCGCCGCCGATCATCAGGCAATAGCCGCGCTCCAAACCGAAGACGCCGCCGCTGGTGCCGACGTCGACATAGTGGATGCCCTTGGTGATCAGCTCGGCGCCACGGCGAATGTCGTCATGGTAATAGGAATTGCCGCCGTCGATGATGATGTCATCATCGTGCAACAGCGGAACGAGCTGAGCGATCACCTTGTCTGTAATCGCCGCCGGCAGCATGAGCCACACTGCCCGGGGGCGCGACAGCTTCGATATGAACTCCTCCAGCGAGGCGCTGCCGACTGCACCTTTTTCGACAAGATCGGCCACACTTTCCGGCTTCGCGTCGTAGACGACGCATTCATGGCCATCCCGCATCAAGCGTTGGACCATATAATTGCCCATACGGCCCAAACCCACCATGCCAAGCTGCATCTCGAATCTCCTAATCGATATGATCGGGGAAACTAGCACTCGCGATCCAGCAGGCAAGCAAAGTCTCTGTCACATTAAAGCGAAGGCGGCTCCCACCGGTCGGCCGCGCGGACGAGATGGAGCCGCTCGGTCATTTAAGCGCCTCGTAATCCGGGGCCTCGGCCGGCTCACCGCGCATCTCGCTCAGGAACATGCCGTCACGCAGGTTGATGCCATATTCGACAAAGGCCTTCATGCAGCAGAGCATATTGGTCCAGCCCTCGCAGTTGAGATAGGTGCCGCGCCGGCCGTCCTCATCCTCATGCCAGCCATTCTCGGAGATCGTCACCATCGTCCCACCATCGTCCAGTGCTTCGAACTTCATCTCGACGATCGTCTTGTACCGGGCGTTGTTCGCATCGGTCCCTCCATCCCAGCGGAGGACGATCAGTTTGTCCGGAACGAGATCGACGACTTCAACCGGAGCATCCTTCCACCATGTCACCGTCGTGCCTTTGACAAGCGGCGCGCTGGCTCCGCCGACCGTCGTGAAATAACTCGAAAGCTTCTTCGGATTGACCACCGCATCGAAGACTTCTGCAGCCGGGCGACCGATCCGGCCGCCGACGCGAATACCGAGGGACATGGCCCTTCCTCCTCATTTCCATTGAGCCTGCGGCCATTATGTTATAAAAACATAACATGTCAAGCGAATCAGACGACGACCCCGTTTTCAAGGCTCTGGCGCACCGTCGCCGCCGCGAGATTCTGGATCTGTTGCAGGAAGGCCCACGCACGACCGGCATGCTCTGCGAGATCTTCGCGGACATGGATCGCTGCACGGTGATGCAGCATCTCAAAGTATTGGAGGAAGCCGATCTCGTGATGGCGAAGAAGGAAGGCCGCGAACGCTGGAACCACCTCAACAGCCTGCCGATCAAGCACATCTACGACCGCTGGATCAGCGCCTATGCCGGGCATGCTCTATCCGTCATTGACCGGCTGAAGAGTGACCTCGAAGGCCAATGAGAAACGGGCGCCGAAGCGCCCGTTCATGCTGAAAAGATCAAGCCGCGGCCTTCCGCAGCGATTCGACCCCCGAAATCGGACGGCGGTCGAGTGCCGCGCTTCGCAAGGTCAGAAGCAGCGCGACCGCGACGAGAATCGCGCCGACCCAGGGGGTGGCGGCGAGCCCGAGTGAGGATTCCACCACCATACCGCCGATCCAGGCACCCATGGCGATTCCGAGGTTGAAGGCGGCGATATTGAGCGCCGAGGCGACGTCGACGGCGGCTGGGCGGACCTGCCGCGCCAACTGCACGACATAAAGCTGCAGCCCGGGCACGTTGGCGAAGGACAGGAGGCCGAGCGCCGCAAGCGTCGGGATCGTCAGCCAGGGCGAAGCCGCCGTGAAGCCGAAAAGCACCAGCACGATCGTCTGCGCGACAAAGAGCCAGGTCAGCGCCTTCACGGGATCGCGGTTGGCGATACGCCCGCCAACGACATTGCCGACTGCAATGGCAAGACCGTAGAGGACAAGGATGAGGCTGACGGCGGAGGCGGAAAACCCGGTGACGTCCTGCAGGATCGATGCGAGAAAGGTGAAGGCAACGAAAGTGCCGCCATAGCCGAAAGCGGTCATTGCAAAAACAATCAACAGCCGACCGCTGCCGAGAACGCCGACCTGCTGCTTGAGTGTCGCGGGTTCAGCCTTGGTGAGGTTCGACGGCAGCAGCAGGGCAATTGCAGCAAAGGCGATCACGCCGAGCACGGCCACGGCAGCAAATGTCGCCCGCCATCCGAAGGTCTGGCCGATGAAAGTGCCGAGCGGAACGCCGGTGACGATCGCGACGGTCAGCCCCATGAACATCATGGCAATCGCGGAGGCGCGGCGGTTTTCCGGCACCAGATCAGCGGCGATCGTCGAGCCGACGGAGAAGAATACGCCATGCGCAAAAGCTGAGAGCACGCGTGCGACGAGCAGCGGCGCATAAGCCGGGCTAAGTGCCGCCATGGCATTGCCGGCAACGAAGAGCGCCATCAGCCCGAGCAGCAGCGGCTTGCGTTCGATCCGTCCGGTCAATGCCGTCAGGATCGGCGCGCCGAAGGTAACGCCAAGCGCATAAACGCTGACGATGAGACCGGCGAGCGGCAGAGTGATATGGAGGTCGCTGGCGACCGTCGGCAGCAGACCCACGATGACGAATTCCGTGGTTCCGATCGCATAGGCCGCGATCGTCAGAGCAAAAAGAGCAAGTGGCATGAATTGACCCGATCGATGACGCACCCGGGACTTGGGCGCCTGGTTCTTGTTCGGGTCCGAATGTGGGAGAGCGGCTTTCCTGAGTTAATCCGCTCGCAAAGCGCAACACTTGTGAATTGAATTCATCAAATTCCGTCATGAGCGGCCCAGCTCGACGCCGGAAGTTTGTAAGAATCGGAAATAGTTTGTTACTAAACCTTTATAAAAGCTGATGTTTTTCGACTTGCCGCGCACCGAGACATGCAGGATATTGCTTCCAACCTTGAGGAAGCCGTCATGATCAGAATGATTCAAGATCCCGCTGAACTGGCCGGTGAAGACATTACTGGCAAATATATCCTGCGGAAGCTGAACTATCACTGGTTCGCTTACGGCAAGGCGGCCATTGTAACGGCCTGCAAAGGAACAATCCTGTCCCTCGACCGCGAGGAAACGGTCTACTCGGAACGTTGGGGCCGCCGTGCCTATAGCGGTACGGGCAAGCGCTATCCTGGCGGCGTCTGTCCTATATCGGCGGTCGCGTGCGTCTGCGATACGCCGGACGATGTGAATGCGGTCATCCAGCTGGATGTCGAAGCGCAGGACGAATTTTATCAACTGATCGCCAAGGCAGAAGCCCGGGTGCAGGCTCTCGCCTCTTCCTCCCAGAACAGGTTGTTTCTGGCAGCAGCCGAATAGGGCTAAAGCTGGACCACTGCGTCCACTGAGGCGGCGACTATCGGCGCTTCCCGGCGTGCTGCATCAACGGGCTACCGGCGGAGTTGCTCCTGCCCGGTCTCGCCGACGAGCCACTTCCTGAAAAGCGCTACCGAAGATTTCTCCAAGGCGCCGGCCGGATAGAGCATGGCATAATTCAGTGCAGCCGGCTGCTGCTCGACAAAGCAACGTACGAGCTTGCCTGAATCGAGGTCTGCGCCCACGAGCGAGCTGCGGACAAGTGCAAAGCCCTCTCCCCTCCCGCAGGCTTCCAGCATATCCTCGAAAGCATCGAAGACCTGCGCATCGCGAACCGCCGCCACGATGTCAAAACCGGCAAGCTCCCCGGCTTTGGGATCGCCGCCAATCTGTTCGTACCATCGCTGCCAGTCGAGCACCGTGTGACGCATGCCGCGATAGAGAAGCAACGGCGCTGCGCGAATGGCGCCTCGGCTCGGAAGCCTGCGAGACAGCTCGGGCGCGCAGACCACGAATTCATCGTCGAGCAACATCGGTTCGGTGACGAGGTCGGGATCCCCGCGTCCAAGCCAGATTGCCAAATCGACGCTTGCGAAATCCGGTCGCTGATAAGCGACGGCCGTCCGGACCTCGATTTTGGGATAGCGGCGGCAGAATGATTCCAGCCGCGGCGCAAGCCATTGGCTCGAAAACTCCGGTGTCGTAGCGATGACAAGCGAAGCACTGGCGCTGGCCGCTCGTCCGTGATGCAGGACCGTTTCGAGCGCTGTCAACGCAGCGGAAATTTCCGGCTGAAGCTTGAGCCCGAGCGGCGAAAGCCGCGCTCCGTGCCGCCCGCGCTCGAAAAGCCGGCCACCCATCCAGCCTTCCAGCTGGGCGATCTGATGGCTGATGGCGGTCTGCGTCAACCCAAGCCGCTCCGCCGCGCGGCCAAAGCCGCCCGTCTCCGCGATGGCGCAGAAGGCCTGCAGTGTCGAAAGCGGCGGCAACGGGCGGTCTGACATGAAAATCTCTCATGAATATTGACAGCGAGTTTCATTATACGCCAGACCGGTTCGCACTTAAATTGGCGTCATGGAGAAAGACCATGACGCTTACGATGAAAATCCTGAATGTCTTGGTGCGGTTTCAGAGCGTCCTTGCCGATGCCAGGCTACGCGAACCCGCGGCACGCCCACAGGCCGCCGCCGCGCTGAGCAGCCATATCAAAAAAGATATCGGGATAGACGAGGGGCGGACATCGTCCGCTGAAAGATGATGCGCGATCCACGCAACCGATGGAAGCGTTCGATCCTGGGCGCCTACGAAAGTAGGTGGGCGCCGTATGTCCAGACCCACGAGCCCGGACAGGGACAGCTCCCATAGGATCGGGTAAGGCCCCGAGGATTCATTGTTCCTGTCGAGAGGCGCAGACCGCGAACACGAATATAGGGGTATTAGGGCGTCCGCACCAGTGGGTGCGGCAGCCATCCAGGCAATTTTAATTGAGCTCCGCCGGCGCGCGGCCGTTGAGTTTGTCGGTGATGCCGCGAATGCGGTTCGTCACCTCACCGATCGCTTCAGCAAGGCTTTCTTCCGTCCGCGCGGTGGCAGCGAGAACCGTGTCGCGATGGCCGCGCAGCGTTGCGAGTTCGGCTTCCAGCCCGGCCAAACGGCGGCTCAGCTCGGAGATCTCGTCCATCACCATGATCCCCGCCATGACGGTGATCCGCAAATCTCCGATTTCGCCAAACTGCCCCTTAAGATGGCCGACATAGCGGTCGAAGCGGTCGGCGAGGTCGGTCAGGTGTTCTTCCTGCCCCTCCTCACAGGCCATTCGGTAGGCTTTTCCATCAATCGTTACCGTTACCTGCGCCATAGCAGTGTCTTTCCATTAGCGGTCCAGGACCGCGCGGATCGTTTCCATCGCCGTTACCAACCTTCGCGAAACTTCGCGATTGACCTCTTCCAGCCGGTTGGCACGGAATTCGGCCTGGTCCAACTCCTGCGCGAGCTTGGAGCGGTCGGCATGAACGCGCCGAACCTCGCCTTCGATATCGCCCTGCTCGCGCTGGCGCTCAATGCGCATGTCCACGGCGTTTTCCAGCCCGGAAATAGCTTGCTTCAGCTCGTTGAGCGCCGCTTCCATGGTTTTACCTGTGGGAGTCATGTCGCTTTCCGTTCCTTCGCGCGAGACCTCTCGAATCGGCATCCAATGCAGGTCCAGTGATTTCAAAAGGATATGCAGCTAGCTGACGGCACGTCAATAAAAGCCGTGTCACGGCATGGGCCCTATCTTGTGGATGACTGGAATGTTCATACCAAGCAGGCGAGGACTCGTCTTTTGTACAACCACTCGGTCAAAAGTCAAAAATCGCCGTAACGTGACCCCGACATGGCCCGCCGTTTATTGACTTGGCCGTTCCAACTGCTATGTCTCACCGCGCTTTCATCGATGGTCTTCAGAAGGCTCAAGGCCATCTCCTGACACCGGAACCCCGTGGAAAAGCCATGACCTCTCCCGAACAACATGATCGCATGGCCAATGCGATCCGTTTCCTCTCCATGGACGCCGTCGAAAAGGCAAATTCGGGCCACCCGGGCCTGCCCATGGGTATGGCGGATGTCGCCACCGTTCTCTTCACCAAGTATCTGCGCTTCGACCCAAAGAAGCCGCACTGGCCGAACCGCGACCGTTTCGTGCTGTCAGCCGGCCACGGCTCGATGCTCCTCTATTCGGTGCTTTACCTGACCGGCTACCCCGACATGACGATCGAGGAGATCAAGCGGTTCCGCCAGCTCGGCTCCAGGACCGCCGGCCACCCGGAATACGGCCACGCGACGGGCATCGAAACGACGACCGGGCCGCTCGGCCAGGGCATTGCCAACTCCGTCGGCATGGCGATTGCAGAGCGGAAGCTGCGCGAGGAATTCGGCGCCGATCTGCTCGATCATTATACCTATGTCATCTCCGGAGACGGCTGCCTCATGGAAGGCATCAGCCAGGAAGCGATAGCGCTTGCCGGCCATCTGAAGCTCAACAAGCTCATCGTCTTCTGGGATAACAACTCGATCACCATCGATGGTGCCGTCTCTCTGTCTGACTCGACCGACCAGGTTGCCCGCTTCAAGGCGGCTCACTGGAACACGATCGAACTGGACGGCCACGACCAGGCCGCCATTGGCGCGGCGATCGAAGCGGCGCAGAAGTCCGATCGCCCGACGCTGATCGCCTGCAAGACCATCATCGGCTTCGGCGCACCGAACAAGCAGGGCACCCACAAAGTGCACGGCAACCCGCTCGGTGCCGACGAAATCGCGGCGACCCGCGAGGCGCTGAACTGGCACGCCGAAGCCTTCGTCGTCCCGGAGGACATTCTGGATACCTGGCGCAAGGCCGGCACGCGCTCGGTCGAGGCCGTCAAGGCCTGGGAAGGCCGTCTCGCCGCCTCCGACAAGAAGGCCGAGTTCACCCGCCGCTTCGCCGGCGAACTGCCACAAGGTTTCGACGCTGCCATCAGCGAATACAAGAAGAAGCTCGCCGAAACGAAGCCGACGGTGGCAACCCGCAAGGCTTCGGAAGATGCGCTCGAAGTCATCAACGGCTTCCTGCCTGAAACGCTCGGTGGCTCGGCCGACCTGACGCCGTCGAACAATACCAAGACCAGCCAGATGCATTCGATCACGCCGACGGACTTCGCCGGCCGCTACATGCATTATGGCATCCGCGAACACGGCATGGCGGCCGCGATGAACGGGATCTCGCTGCATGGCGGCCTGATCCCCTACGGCGGCGGCTTCCTCATCTTCTCGGACTATTGCCGCCCGCCGATCCGCCTGGCTGCGCTGATGGGCATCCGCGTCATCCACGTGCTGACGCATGACTCGATCGGTCTCGGCGAAGACGGCCCGACCCACCAGCCGGTCGAACAGCTTGCGGCACTGCGTGCTGTCCCGAACCTGATGATCTTCCGTCCCGCCGACGCGACGGAAACCGCCGAATGCTGGCAGATCGCCATCAAGACGAAGAACCGTCCGTCCGGCCTGGCGCTCACCCGCCAGAACCTCTCGGCCGTCCGCACTGAATACAGCGAGAAGAACCTCTCGGCACAGGGCGCCTACACGCTCGCCGGAGCCGACGACGCCAAGGTTACGATTTTCGCAACGGGCTCCGAAGTCGAGATCGCCGTAGCCGCACGCGCAGCGCTGGAAGGCAAAGGCGTTTCCACCCGCGTCGTCTCGGTCCCATGCACCGAGCTCTTCTTCGAACAGCCGGAAGCCTATCGCAAGGCGGTCATCGGCAACTCGCCGGTAAAGATCGCGGTCGAAGCCGCCGTCCGCGAAGGCTGGGACGCCTTCATCGGCCCTGAAGGCACCTTTATCGGCATGAAGAGCTTCGGCGCTTCAGGCCCTTACAAGGAGCTCTACAAGCATTTCGGCATCACGGCAGAAGCCGTCGTCGCCGCAGCAGAAGCCAAGCTCTAAGGGGAGCGCTCCGGCGCTCTCCACTCCACCGCAAGCCTTATATTCACGGAGTAAATGCTAATGACTGTAAAGGTTGCCATCAACGGCTTCGGCCGCATCGGCCGTAACGTTCTCCGCGCCATCGTCGAATCCGGCCGCACGGATATCGAAGTGGTCGCCATCAACGACCTCGGCCCTGTCGAGACCAACGCGCATCTGCTGCGCTACGACTCGATCCACGGCCGTTTCCCGGCAACGGTGAAGGTCGAAGGCGACACGATCATCGTCGGCAACGGCAAGCCGATCAAGGTGACAGCGATCAAGGATCCGGCGACGCTTCCGCACAGGGAACTCGGCGTCGACATCGCGATGGAATGCACCGGCATCTTCACCGCACGCGATAAGGCTGCCGCTCACCTGATGGCCGGTGCCAAGCGCGTCATCGTTTCGGCTCCTGCCGACGGCGCCGACCTGACCGTCGTCTTTGGCGTCAACCATGACCAGCTCACCAAGGAGCACACGGTCATCTCCAACGCCTCCTGCACGACGAACTGCCTCGTGCCGGTCGTGAAGGTTCTCGACGACGCCGTCGGTATCGACCACGGCTTCATGACCACCATCCACTCCTACACCGGCGACCAGCCGACGCTCGACACGATGCACAAGGATCTCTATCGCGCCCGCGCTGCGGCTCTGTCGATGATCCCAACCTCGACGGGCGCCGCCAAGGCCGTTGGCCTTGTTCTGCCGCATCTGAAGGGCAAGCTCGACGGTACGTCGATCCGCGTTCCGACCCCGAACGTCTCGGTCGTCGACTTCAAGTTCGTTGCCAAGAGGGCCACGACCGTCGGCGAAATCAACGAAGCGATCAAGGCTGCCGCAAATGGCAAACTCAAGGGTATCCTCGGCTACACCGACGAGCCGCTCGTTTCCCGCGACTTCAACCATGACAGCCACTCCTCGATCTTCGCAACCGATCAGACGAAGGTCATGGAAGGCAACTTCGTGCGCGTCCTGTCCTGGTACGACAACGAGTGGGGCTTCTCCAGCCGCATGTCCGACACGGCCGTTGCTTTCGCAAAGCTCATCTAAGAGCGTCGCGATACAGATCGTCGAAAGCGGCTCGGGCAACCGGGCCGCTTTTATTTTGAGCGATTGACTGCGCCACGCGTTCCGTTTCGAATAACACGAACTGCCCCCAGCTTACTCGGTAATAGGTGGATAGAAGACTATGGTGCATCTTGATATTCGACGTGCGAGCCCGGACGATGCAGAGGAACTCTGCGAGCTTCTCAATGAGATCATTGAAGCTGGCGGCACGACCGCCCTGGAAACCCCTCTTTCGATTGAGGAGCTGACCGACTGGTTCATTGCCGGCGAGTCCGCCTTGACCTGCCATGTCGCACAGGCGGGGGCGAGCATCGCCGGCTTTCAGTTCTTGAGCCTTTACGAAAATCTGCCTGAGGGATGGGCCGACATCGGAACCTTTTCCCGCAGGAGCCCGAAGATACGCGGCGTCGGCACTGCGCTCTTCGCCGCAACCCTTTCCGCCGCCGAGGAGCTCAATATCGAGTTCATCAACGCAACCATCCGTGCCGACAATACCGGCGGGCTGGCATACTATGAAAAGATGGGATTCCGTACCTATCGAACCCTCGAAAGCATACCGCTCCGAGATGGTACGCTCGTGGATAGAATCCAGAAGCGATATGCGGTGAAGAAAATTTAAGCCGCCTCTAAGAGCCTCAAACAAAAACTGCCTCGCTGGGTTCCCTGCCCTCCTCTCGCCTGATTTTCCTATAAATTCTTTATATAGATTCTTTCCCGTAGCATCCGCATCGGCCAGCCATCCGGCAAGCCGTTCAGCCGCATGGTACCGCAGGTGACCGAGGTTAAGCCGTTAGGCCTACCCTTCCGCCCTGTTTTGCCGTTTACTGATGCAGCGGAACAAGCGTGGAGGGATGGAATCGCTGCAAGGCGGGGCGCGCTGGCGGTGCGGGCGTTGAAAGGGGATTGACGTGGAAGCATTCTATATCGTCGTGCTGGTATCAACGGCGCTCGTGCTTCTTGCCGCCTTTTCGAGCTTGCTCGCCTTTCGCTTCGGTGCTCCGCTCCTTCTGCTGTTCCTGGCGATTGGCCTTGCCGCGGGCGTCGACGGGCTCGGCATCGAATTCAACAACAACTATCTCGCCTACACCCTCGGCTCGATTGCGCTTGCCGTCATTCTTTTCGATTCCGGTTGCGGCACGTCGATCCAGGCCTTCAAACTTTCTGCCGTCCCGTCGCTGGCGCTTGCCTCCGTCGGCGTGCTGCTAACCGCCAGCCTCTTTGCCGTGGCGGCAGTGTGGCTTCTTGGTTTCAGCTGGCTCGAAGGCTTGCTGCTCGGCTCGATCGTCGCCTCGACGGATGCGGCGGCCGTATTCTTCCTGCTGCGCATCGGCGGCATCAACATCCGTGACAAGGTGCGCTCGACACTGGAAGTCGAATCCGGCACCAACGATCCGATGGCAATCTTCCTTACCATTGCGCTGGTTGAACTGCTCGCCAGCGGCGAAGGCTATGCCGGCATGGATATCGGCATGCTCGCAATGTTCGTCGAGCAAATGGGCCTTGGCGTCATTCTCGGGCTGCTCGGCGGCATGATGATCACACAGGTGGTCGGCCGTCTGGACACCGACCGCGGCCTCACGCCGATCTTCGTGCTCGGTCTCGCCATGCTGGTCTTTTCCTTCACCGGCGCCGTCGGCGGCAGTGGCTTCCTGGCTGTCTATGTCGCGGGCATCTATGCCGGAAACCGCAAGCTGCCGGCGCTCGGCTCCGTCAAGCGCTTCCAGGACGGCCTGACCTGGCTGGCGCAGATCATCATGTTCCTCGTGCTTGGCCTGCTCGCCACGCCATCGCAGTTTCCGGCGATCGTCCTGCCTGCGGTTGCGCTTGCGCTCTTCCTGATTTTCGTCGCCCGCCCGCTCGCGGTCTGGCTTTCGCTGCTGCCCTTTGATTATACGCAGCAGGAGATCGGCTTCGTGGCTTGGGTCGGCCTCCGCGGTGCGGTCTCGATCCTGCTCGCCATCATGCCGATCCTTGGCGGGCTTCCGAACGGGCAAATCTACTTCAACACCGCCTTCATCATCGTGCTCGTCTCGCTATTGGTGCAGGGATGGACCATCAAGCCGGTGGCCAAGAAACTCGGCCTCATCGTTCCGCCACGCATGGGCGCGGTCGACAAGGTCGAGATCGATCTGCCAGGCGCGGCCAACCATGAACTGCTGTCCTATCGTGTCATAAAGGACAGTCCGGTCCTTCGCGGCGAGCGCATTCCGCGCTGGGCAACTCCTTCGCTCGTCATCCGCGACGGCAAGTCGATGCGCTATCAATATGCCGGCCGGCTGCGCGAAAACGATCTGGTCTATCTCTTCATCGCGCCAAGCTATTCGCGCCTGCTCGACCGGCTCTTCGCCAGTCGCGCGCCGGTGGACGCGGACGATGCGGATTTTTTTGGCGCCTTCGCGCTGTCACCGTCACGACCTGCTGCCGATCTTGACGCCGCTTATGGTCCGGGGTTGCTGAACGAATCCGAGAAAGGCCTGACGATCGCCGAACTGATGAAGCAGCGTTTGGGCGGCAAGGCGGAGTATGCCGATCGCGTCCGTCTCGGGTCTATCATCCTGATCGTCCGCGACCTGGACGACCAGGATCACGTCACCTCCGTCGGCATGTCTCTCGAGGCTGTCGAGCCCGCAATCACGCTGCCGATCTTCATCAATTTGCGCGATATCATCCAACGCGTGCGAGACCGCCTCAAGGGCCGCAATGCCGCCGAAGCGGCGGAAGCCGCACATGCATCGGGCGCGTCGGATCGTGACGAAACCGCGCGTCAAAACCATGGCTGAGCGCCTTGCGTCCTGAGGCATCCTTGCTATGGTCGGCCACCTTCCCAAGGCACTAACGAACGGATAGTCCAATGCCAGCTTTCAAGACCCTTGACGACCTCAACGACATCGCTGGAAAGCGTGTTCTCGTCCGCGTGGACCTCAACGTTCCAGTGAAAGACGGCAAGGTGACCGACACGACACGCATCGAACGCGTTGCGCCGACGATCCTCGAATTGTCGCGGAAGGGCGCCAAGGTCATTCTGCTTGCGCATTTTGGCCGCCCCAAGGACGGCTCCTCGCCGGACCTCTCGCTCTCGCTGATCGCGCCGGACGTTTCGCGCGTGCTTGGCAAGCCGGTCGCGACCGCCTCAGACTGCGTCGGCGAAGCTGCCGCTTCGGCCGTCGCCAAGATGAGGGATGGCGATATCCTGCTTCTTGAAAACACCCGCTTCCATAAGGGTGAGGAAAAGAACGATCCGGAGTTCACAAAAGCCCTTGCCGCCAGTGGCGATATCTATGTGAATGATGCCTTTTCCGCCGCACATCGCGCCCATTCTTCCACCGAAGGGCTTGCCCATCGGCTGCCTGCCTATGCCGGCCGCACGATGCAGCAGGAGCTCGAGGCGCTCGAAAAGGGCCTCGGCAATCCGGTTCGCCCGGTCGTCGCCATCGTCGGCGGCGCCAAGGTGTCCACCAAGATCGATCTGCTCATGAACCTGGTGAAGAAGGTCGACGCTCTGGTGATCGGCGGCGGCATGGCCAATACCTTTCTCGCTGCCCGCGGCACCAATGTCGGAAAGTCGCTCTGTGAACATGACCTCGCCGACACCGCAAAGCAGATCATGATCGAAGCCGCTTCCGCCGGCTGCGCCATCATCCTGCCGGAAGATGGCATCATCGCGCGCGAATTCAAGGCGGGCGCGGCCAACGAGACCGTCGATATCGGAGCCATTCCCGAGGACGCCATGGTCCTCGACGTCGGCCCGAAGTCTATCGAAGCCGTCAAGGCATGGATCGAGCGCGCGCAGACGCTTGTGTGGAACGGCCCGCTCGGCGCCTTCGAAATCGAACCCTTCGACAGGGCAACGGTGGCGGCGGCCAAATATGCTGCTGAACGCACCAAGGCCGGCAAACTCACCTCCGTCGCAGGCGGCGGCGATACGGTTTCGGCCCTGAACCATGCGGGTGTCGCCGATAACTTCAGCTATGTCTCGACCGCAGGGGGTGCCTTCCTCGAATGGATGGAAGGCAAGGTCCTTCCGGGTGTTGCCGTTCTTAGCGGTAAATGATCAGCCGGCTGAGCTGACAATCTAGCATGTTGATAGACCGGGGGGTTGCCTCCGCGGTCTTCGTTTACGTGAAGAAAAAACTTACGAACTTTCAAACGATTGAAATGATTTCAATCGTTTCAATGACTTAGCACTCCATTTTCCTTCCTATAAACTTCTGTTATCGCCGACCTATATTCATTGGTTGCCGATTTTTCTTGTAGTGGAGAACGTGAAATGAGCGAACGCTTGGAAGACATTGCAGCGAAGATGGTAGCGGATGGCCGGGGGCTGCTCGCCGCTGATGAATCGACCGGCACGATTGGAAAGCGCTTCGATACGATCGGTCTGGAGTCGACAGAAACAAGCCGGCGCGACTACCGCGAGATGCTCTTCCGCTCAGAAGAGGCGATGAAGAATTGCATCTCGGGTGTGATTCTCTACGAAGAGACGCTCTTTCAGAAGGCGGCTGATGGCACCTCCTTCGTCGACATCATCAAGGCTGCGGGCAGCATTCCCGGCATCAAGGTCGATACCGGCGCCAAGCCGATGGCAAACTTTCCGGGCGAAACGGTCACGGAGGGCCTGGACGGTCTCGCCGAGCGTCTGTCCAAATACTACGAGGCAGGCGCCCGCTTCGCCAAGTGGCGTGGCGTGATCGCCATCTCATCCTCGCTCCCGACCTGGGGTTCCATGAAGGCGAACGCCCACGCGCTCGCCCGCTATGCCGCGCTCTGCCAGCAAGCGGGGATCGTGCCGATCGTTGAGCCGGAATGCCTGATGGACGGCAAGCCGGGCGACCACAATATCGACCGCTGCGCCGAGGTCACCGAATGGACGCTGCGCACCGTTTTTGAGGAACTCGCCGACGCGCGCGTCAGCCTCGAGGGCATGATCCTGAAGCCGAACATGGTCATCGACGGCAAGAACGCCCGCAAGGCATCTGTCGCGGAAGTGGCCGAACGCACCGTTCAGGTGTTGAAGCGCACTGTTCCGTCCGCAGTAGCCGGCATTGCCTTCCTCTCCGGCGGTCAGACCGCCGAAGAAGCGACAGCTCACCTCTCGGCGATGAATGCCGCGTTCGAACTGCCCTGGAAGCTTACCTTCTCTTATGGCCGCGCCCTGCAGGACACGGCATTGAAGGCTTGGGGCGGAAAGCCCGAGAACGTCGCCGCCGGCCAGCGTGCCTTCAACCACCGCGCTGAAATGAACAGACTTGCCGCCAAGGGCACCTGGAAGCGGGAACTCGAACAGGCCGCTTGAGACGATGTGAAACCTGATGCGGGAGCCCGGCGCGCATGTGCCGGGCTTTTCCATTGTCACGGCGACAAGATTGCGCTTTGACGATCAAAAGCCCTCGCCCATGATCGCGGCCTCAGACTGGGGAGCCGCGATGAGTATCCTTTCGTTTACGACCGTCGACGTTTTCACCGCCAACCGTTTCGAGGGCAATCCGCTCGCAGTCGTGATGGGTGCGGAGCAACTCGGTTCCGAGACGATGCAGAAGATCGCGGCGGAGTTCAAATATTCCGAAATAACCTTCGTCCTTCCGCCCAGGGATTCTGCCAACACGGCGAATGTCCGCATCTTCACGCCGACCATGGAGGTGCCTTTCGCCGGTCACCCGAATGTGGGAACGGCCTACGTCCTCGGCCAGCAGAGTGAAGTCTTCGGCAAGCCGATCGGAGACACGTTGCGTTTCGAGGAGAAGGCCGGGTTGGTCGAAGTGACGCTCCGCCGCACCGAAGGCCGGGTCACCTCTGCCACGATCCGTGCGCCCAAATCGCTGCATATCGGGCCTGATGTGTCCGAAGAAACGATCACCCGGTGCATCGGCATCAATAGCGGCAAGATCGTCAAATCGAAGCATCGCCCGATTTTCGCCTCAGTCGGTCTCAGCTTCGCCGTCGCTGAACTCGATGGGTTGGAGACGCTCGGCGCAGCGAGGCCGAACCTCGCGCATTTCCAGGAGGCCGCCGGTCCGACCGCCGAAGGCAACCACGATTTCTCCCTGTTCGTTTATGTCCGCGCGCCGGAGAAACCCTGGAATATCCGTGCCCGCATGTTCGCCCCGCTCGACAACGTTCCGGAAGATCCGGCGACCGGCAGCGCTTCCGCGGCGCTTGCTGCTTATCTCGTCTCGCTCGCACCGGAGCAGACCATCAACCAGCGTGTGACGATCGAGCAGGGTGTCGAAATGGGGCGCCGCAGCATCATCGAAGTCGACGTCGTCAAGAAGGACGGCATGGTGACGGACGTCTCGATTTCCGGCGAGTGCGTGCCAGTAATGCTGGGTGAGATCACTGTCTAGGCGATCAGTTCGCGTCCGAGAAGCGCGACCGCCCATATCGCGAAGGCAATCAACGCGATCTTCCAAAAGTCCATCCGCCGTCGCAAACCGGGAAACCCGAGCGGCTTGATGACCTGTACGACCATGGCAAGGATGAGCAAAAGCGCCAGCAGCTTCGTCATGGCATTATTTTCCAATATTATCAGAATGTCACAGGACGGACATTATTCCGCGCGAACACAACATTTCTTCATGCCGTAACGGCATTCCGGGGCACAATCAACATTATTGGGACAGGGCGGGGAACAGCCTCGTCCTATGCATTTTTAAAGTCGAACTCGCCGAGAGTGGAAATGAAAAGAAATCTGCTGTCCGTCGCTGCACTGCTTTTCGGAACGCTTTTCCTCTTCATGGGCAACGGCCTTCAGGGCATCCTGCTTCCCGTCCGCGGTAATCTCGAGGGTTATCATACGACCACGCTCGGCCTGCTCGGGACATCCTGGGCGACGGGCTTCGTCGTCGGCTGCCTCGTGGCCCCTAAAATGGTGCGGCGTGTCGGCCATGTACGCGCCTTCTCGGGCTTCATCTCGATCATCGCCATCATTGCGCTCGTGAGCGGCATCATCATTGATCCAATCTGGTGGGTGGTGCTGCGCGCCGTCACGGGCTTCTCGACAGCCGGCACCTCGATGATCATCGAAAGCTGGCTGAATGAGCGCGCAACAAACGAGAGCCGGGGCGCGATCTTTTCGCTCTATATCGGCATCACGCTTTTGGGTGTGGTCGCCGGGCAGATGATGATCCCGCTCCAAGACGTACGCACGCCAGTGCTCTTCATGGTCTGCGGCATCTTCTATTGCATCGCCATGCTGCCTACCACGCTCTCGACCGCCGCCTCCCCGCAGCCGCTGAAGGCCGTGAAGCTTGACCTGCCTGCTCTTTACCGCAATTCGCCGGTTTCGTGCCTCGGCATCCTGCTGGTAGGCATCGCCAACGGCGCCTACGGCACGCTCGGCGCGGTCTTCGGCGCCGGTGCGGGATTGTCGGACACCAGCATCGCCGTGATGATGAGTTCCACCATTTTCGCCGGTGCGCTGATGCAGCTTCCAGCCGGCCGCCTTTCCGATCGCATTGACCGCCGCTACGTCCTGGCAGCCATGTCGGCGGTCGCCGCGCTTGCCGGCCTTCTGATCGTCGTGCTGCATCCCTCGTCGCCAGCCTTTCTTATCGGCCTTGTGATCCTCTATGGCGCGGTCGCCAACACCCTCTATCCGGTTGCTGTCGCGCATGCGAACGACTTCGCTTCGTCCGAGGACTTTGTGAAGGTTTCCGGCGGGCTTCTGCTGCTCTACGGCATCGGCACGGTGATCGGCCCGACGATCGGCGGGCCGGTGATGTCGATAGTCAGCCCGCATGCACTCTTCCTTGTCACCGCTCTCGCGCATGTTTTGATCACCGCTTACGCAATCATCCGTAGCCGTATTCGCGCTGCAGTGCCCGTCGGCGAGCGAGAGGCCTACACGACAATCCCGACCGGCACCTCCCCGATGCTGACGCCCGAAGGCATGTCGCTTGCCGAGCGCACATCGCCTACGCCTCCCGAAAGCGGCGATCCTGAGGTAAAGTACGGCTGAGAACCGAACGGAGGATTGCCCATGAGCTTCATCGACGACGACCGGCCACAAAAGAAAGTGGCTCACGAAATCGGAACCGATCTTTCCATGCTTTCCGTGGATGAATTGAAGGCGCGTGTGGAATTGCTGAAGGCGGAGATTGGCCGCATCGAGGATGAGGCGGCGAGAAAGGCTTCAGATCGCGCGGCCGCCGAAAAGCTCTTTCGTTCCTAGAGCTGGCACGAGGCTGCAGGACAGGCGAAAAACTGTTGCGCAAGTCCTAATAGGAAACAGTCTTAACGTAATATTAAGCTTTATGAGATATTACTGTTCTCATCCAGATCTCGTCTGGATCTCAGACAGTTTTCCACGCGGTGAATTGGTCTGATTTTTCTCCCTGTTTTACCTTGAGAGCCGCTTTTGCGGCTCTTCTTTTTGTGCCGGCGCTCGTTCACCACGAAACTGTGGAAGTTAACCCTTTCTTAAGAAACGCCTTGCGCATTTAGGCTAAAGATACCATCTTCAAGACACAAAGACCGGTCTTTGAAACTTTCGTTTCAGACTGACGTTACCTGAACATATGTAGATGCGTGCAACAGGAACCATTTGAATGTCGGAAATTGGTTTGAATACGATCAGTTTTGCGGGCCGCGCCGCCGCATCCTCACAGTTTAAGACGTTGTATGCGGAAGGCATGTCGCTCGTCGAGGAAACGGCTGCCTACCTCGACGGTACGGGACGCGCTGCATCCAAGGTTCTGCCACGCATGGCTTCCGTTCTCTACGCCGCCGAGTCGATGCGCCTGACGACCCGCCTCATGCAGATGGCGTCGTGGCTGCTCCTGCAGCGGGCCGTCAACAACGGCGAGATGTCCCGGGATCAGGTGCTTGCCGAAAAGAGCAAAGTTCGCCTCGACGGCTTCAACGTGGACCGCAACGCTCCCGGCTGGAATGACCTGCCGGAAGCTTTCCGTGATCTTGTCGAACGCTCATTGCGCCTCCAGAACCGCGTCGCCCTTCTCGACCGGGAAATCTATCGCCCGTCGGAAGCGCCGATCGTTCCCGACAATCAAAACAGCGTCCAGGCGCAGCTGCATTTGTTGCAAACCGCTTTTGGCAACAACTGAGTTGTAAGCGAGAACATTGAAAAGCCGGCCGTGGCGACGCGGCCGGCTTTTGCATTTTCGTCTTCCCGCTACTCTCCAGGACAACGGCAAACAAAAAGCCCGGCAAAAGCCGGGCTCTTTTTCAAATTCCGTACCGCGGAAGCGATTAGAGGCCGAGGCCGCCGAAGCGCTTGTTGAACTTGGAAACGCGGCCGCCGCGGTCCATGAGCTGCTGGTTGCCACCGGTCCAGGCCGGGTGGGACTTGGAATCGATTTCGAGGTTCATGACAGCGCCTTCCGAACCCCAGGTCGAGCGGGTTTCGTATTCGGTGCCATCGGTCATCACTACCTTGATGACGTGGTATTCGGGATGAATATCTGCCTTCATAACAATCTTCCTGCGATGCCAGGGTCCAATTTGACGCATGTCATTGCGGCAAGAGAACCGATTGAATAAATGAAGCCGCAGTCGCGAAGGCTACGGCTTCCCATTCGGATGCGCTGCCTATACATGAAGGCCATCCGGATAACAAGGGCCAACAAGCCGCCGACCCGCGGTATTGGGCGATTGGAGATGAATTGACAGACGCAGTCCAGGCCGCGGAAAAGAAGTCGCGTTCCCTCAAGCCCCTAGGAAGGCTCGCGCCTTATATGATGCGCTACCGCGGCATGGTCGCAGGCGCCCTGGTTGCACTCGTTGTTGCCGCCGTTACGTCGCTCGCCCTTCCACTTGCCGTACGCCGCATGATCGACCACGGCTTCACACAGGCTGACGGCAACTTCATCAACAGTTACTTCGCAATGTTGACGGTGATGGCTGTGGTGCTCGCGGCTGCAAGCGCCCTTCGCTATTACTTCGTCATCACGCTCGGCGAACGTATCGTCTCGAATCTCCGCCGTGATGTCTTCGCGCACGTGACCCGCCTGTCGCCATCCTTTTTCGACATCAACCAGTCGGGTGAGATCGTTTCGCGCCTGACCGCCGATACGACACAGATCAAATCGGCCGTCGGTGCGACCGCCTCGGTGGCGCTACGTAACCTCATCCTCTGTCTTGGCGCGATGGGCATGATGATCGTAACCTCGCCGAAGCTTGCCAGCCTGGCGCTCGGCGCAATCCCGTTGATCGTCTTTCCGCTCGTCGCCTTCGGGCGTTCGGTGCGCAAGCGCTCTCGCACCGCTCAGGATACGCTCGCCAAGGCTTCCGCCTTCGCCAACGAAGCGATCGCCGCGACCCGCACCGTGCAGGCCTTCAATGGCGAGGATGCTGCCGCAAGCCGCTATGGTGCTGCCGTCGAGGCGGCCTATAGCGCCGCACGCTCGGCAACCCGCTCCCGGGCGCTCCTGACGGGCATTGCGATCACGCTGGTCTTCGGCAGTGTCGTTGCCGTTCTTTGGGTCGGCGCCCATAATGTTCTGACCGGAACGCTTTCGGCGGGCACGCTCGGCCAGTTTCTGCTCTATTCGGTCATCGCCGCAGGCTCTCTCGGTGCCCTGTCTGAAGTTTGGGGAGAACTCTCGCAGGCGGCAGGCGCCGCCGAGCGGCTGAATGAACTGCTGGACGAAGTCTCGCCGATCAGAGCACCGGAAGAGCCCGAGACGCTGCCCGCTCCGGCCCTGGGGCGCGTCGAATTCTCGAACGTCCATTTCGCCTATCCGTCGCGTCCCGGCAAATCGGCGTTGCGGGGGCTGAGCTTCAGCGTCACGCCGGGCGAAACTGTCGCCATCGTCGGCTCGTCGGGCGCCGGCAAGAGCACCGTCTTCTCGCTGCTGCTGCGTTTCTATGATCCACAACAGGGGAGCGTCGCGATCGATGGTCTGGATGCACGCGAAGTAACACCGGCCGATCTGCGCGCGCGCATGGCAATCGTTCCGCAGGACGTCACCATCTTCGCTGCCTCGATCCACGACAACATCGCCTTCGGCCGTCCCGGCGCGACGCGCGAGGAGGTGCGTGCTGCCGCCGTCGCGGCTCAGGCGGACGAGTTCATCGCGAAGTTGGACAAGGGCTATGACACCGAGGTCGGCGAGCGCGGCATTACCCTTTCCGGCGGCCAGCGCCAGCGCATCGCAATCGCCCGGGCGATCCTGAAGAATGCGCCTATCCTGCTGCTCGACGAAGCCACATCCGCTCTCGACGCGGAGAGCGAAACACTGGTGCAGAAAGCGCTCGACGGCCTAATGATGGGTCGCACGACGCTCGTCATCGCCCATCGCCTCGCGACCGTCTTGAAGGCAGATCGCATCCTGGTCATGGACGAGGGCCGCGTCGTCGAAGAGGGCGCTCATCAGAGCCTGATCCGTCATGGCGGGATCTACGCCAAACTGGCGAAGCTGCAGTTCGAGACGGGTGCGAACGAGCCTCTGGCGATAGCCAAGTAGCTTCTCAGGATTCCGGAAACGCGTAGACATCCACCGGCTCGCCCAGTCCGCGCAGCGGGAAGGAGCCGAGGCTTTCCAAACCGGCTTCGCAGCCTGCCATTTCGACGAAGGCTTTCGACAGCAGCACGGGACGCTTGATCTCCTTCGTCAAGCTTTCCAGCCGCGACGCGATGTTGACCGCCGGGCCGATCACCGTGAAATCGAGGCGCTTGTGCGAGCCGATATTGCCGTACATCACGTCTCCGACATGTACGCCGATGCCGTAGCGGAGCTGCACAAGCCCCCGCTCCTTGTTGAACTGATTGAGCTCGACCATCGCGGCCTGAGCTTCCTTGATTGCACTGAGAAGGTTGTGGCAGGCTTCCGGCGTGGTCAGCGGAAAAATGGCGAGCAGCCCGTCGCCCATGAATTTCAGGATCTCGCCGCCATGCCTTTCGATCGGCTCCGACATGGCATCGAAATAGGCGTTCAGCAATTCGAGCACATCGTCGCGCGGCCAAAGATCGGAGATCTTCGTGAAATCCCGCATGTCGCAGATGAGGATCGCCGCGCCAACCGTTGCGCCGCTGCCGCGGGTCGTGGCGCCCGCCAGAATCTGCTCGCTGGCGTGTGGCCCGACATAGGTTTCCAGTAGCGTGCGAGCAAGAATGTTTTTGACCCGGACTTCAGTGACGAGTGTAAGCGCCGGCATGAGGTCTCTGAGGAAGGTCAGGTGCTCATCGTCAAAGCCGCCCGGCCTGTCACTTGAGAAGGTGACGACGTGCCGCTTGCCGAGCGTATGATCCATCGGCCAGGCAACGTAATCCGTCAGTCCCTCCCCTCGCAGCTCGTCGTAAAGCGGATAGGAAGTGTTCTCGTCTTCCAGCTTCTGCCGGACTTCTGCCGCTCCGCTGAAGATATCGTTCATCGGGCTGTTCAGGAATTGCGACGTCAATTCGACGCCGTAGCCGAAAGTCGTGATCTCGGCTTTCTGCATCCCAAGGCGCCAGAGGACGCGTGCACCGCGCCATTGCGGATGGAGCGTCCGGAAATGCATCGTTGCGCGGGCGACAGGAACGCCTGCGGCCTGGAGCCGTATGCACATCTCCACCAGGATATTGTCGATGTATCGCTCGCCGCGGGTATCGTTGATCAGCCAGTCGAGGATTTTTCGCCGGCGCACCGGCCAACGGCCATCCTCCGCCTCCACGGGCGCTGGTAATGGATTGGATACGGCCTGCATTTGAAACTCCACAATCTCGTCCCGCCAAGCGGACACATCAACATCCCTGTATAGATGGTTAGCGAAGGACCGATTGGAATATCAACAGCCGGATCGTTTCGCTCAACACTAAAGTCGCATGTCGGCCCGGCCGCTTTCGGTTGCCTTTGTCCGTCCATGCCCTACCCTCCTCCTGCCGATTTGAACAGCTGCTGAATTCCGGGAGGAGAATTGAATGGCAATTTTTAACATCACCCGTCGCGCTGGGATGGCGCTCGGCCTTGGACTGCTTGCGGCTCTGGGGACCGGGACCGCAAAGGCCGACGGCTTTCCGGATCGCGCGGTTACACTGGTCGTTCCTTTTGCTGCCGGCGGCTCCACGGATGTCGTCGCTCGCATTATCGCCGAAAAGATGTCCGGAGACCTGGGCCAGCAGGTGGTCGTCCAGAACGTCGCCGGTGCCGGCGGCAACCTTGGTGCAGACAACGTCGCGCGCGCCGAACCGGACGGCTATACCATTCTGATGGGGACGGTTGCGACGCACGCGCTCAACCCGCTCATCCTCAAATCCACGCCTTACAATCCGGAAAAGGATTTCGCGCCCGTTTCGTTGCTCGTCATCGTGCCTAACGTGCTCGTCGTTAATCCGGAACTGCCTGTCAAAAACGTGCAGGAACTGATTGCGCTGCTGAAGGCCGAGCCCGACAAGTGGAGCTATGCTTCCTCGGGCAACGGCACGCCGCTGCATCTGTCCGGCGAACTGTTCAATTCGATGGCTGGCGTCACGATGCAGCATATCCCCTACAAGGGCGCTGGACCTGCCTTGACCGATCTTTTGGGAAACCAAGTGTCGATCATGTTCGATAATTTGCCCTCTTCCTCCGGTCACATCAAATCCGGGAAGTTGCGGGCCTTGGCGGTCACGACCGCGAAACGCGCTCCATCCTTCCCCGATATTCCGACTATCGCCGAGTCTGGCGTTCCCGGCTACGAGACCTATACATGGAACGCGCTCTTCGCGCCGGCGAATACGCCTGCCGATGTTGTCGCGAAGCTCAATGCATCCGCCAACAAGGCCCTCAAGGATCCGGCGGTTGCCGAGCGTATGAACGAATTCAGCGCCACCATCGTCGGCTCGACGCCGGAGGAACTTGGCGCTCATGTGAAAGCCGAACTGGCCAAGTGGGGTCCGATCGTCAAGGGCGCAAATATCCAAATGGAATAAGTTCAACTTTTGCACTAGATTATCTCCCGTTAGCAGGCAACTTCCTGATATTGGGAGATAATCGATGTATAAGTTTGAAGTGTACAAAGACAAGGCCGGCGAATTCCGTTTCCGCTTCAAGGCGTCGAACGGCGAATCCATGTTCAGCTCTGAAGGCTACAAAGCCAAGGCCTCCGCCCTGAGCGCGATCGAATCCATCAAGAAGAACGCGCCGGGCGCGACGGTGGACGATCAGACCACGGCGACGGCTTGATTAGTTTGGCGGCGCCGGCAAGGCGCCGCCTTACTGGCCTCTGTCATGCCCCTGGAAGCGCGACGAGCCAGCGGATCGTTCGGCGCTAATTTATCTGCTGCCCAACTGGCTAAAAGTTCCCGTAGGCCGATCACTTCTCGGTCAGCTTGAGCTCGATGCGACGGTTGGTGGCGCGGGCTTCCGGTGTATCGCCGGGTGCAATTGGCTGGAATTCGCCGAAGCCGGCCGCGACGAGCCGATCGGCCGGTACCCCTTGCGAAATGAGATATTTGACAACGGAAATCGCGCGCGCCGAGGAGAGCTCCCAGTTGTCGCGATAGCGGCCAGATCCGGACAGCGCCACGTTGTCGGTATGACCGTCCACGCGGAGCACCCAATTGATTTCAGGCGGGATTTCCTTCGCCAGGTCGAGCAGCGCGGTCGCAAGCTTACCCATTTCGGCGATGCCTTCCGGATTGAGATCGGAACTGCCGGAGGGGAACAGGACTTCAGACTGGAAAACGAAACGGTCGCCGACGATGCGGATGTTTTCACGATCGGAGAGGATTTCGCGCAAGCGGCCGAAGAAATCGGAGCGATAGCGATTGAGTTCCTGGACGCGCTGGGCCAATGCGACGTTGAGGCGCCGGCCGAGATCGGCGATCTTCGCCTGCGAGCTCTGGTCTTTCTGTTCCGAGGCCTGCAGCGCCGCCTCGACGGCTGCGATCTGGCTCCTGAGTGCCGAAATCTGCTGGTTGAGAAGCTCGACTTGGCTCATGGCCCGGTCACTCATCTGTTTCTGCTCGTCCAACTCCTTGGTCAGGCCGCCGATGCGCTGCTGCGCCGCGTCCTGCCCGCCGGAGCCGGCGTCGAGCAGCGCCTGCAGCCGCGAGCGTTCGCCTTCTGCGCTCGCAAGCGACGCCTGCAGATTGGCGACGGAATCCTCGAGATCCTGGTTGCTGCCTTTCTCGAGGGCCAGCAGTTGCGTCAGCTCGTTGATTTGACTGTTGAGGCGGTTCAGCACCTCGTCGCGGCCGGAAATCTCCCGGCTGAGAATGAACTGGCCAACAACGAACACCGTCAGCAAAAACATGATGGCAATCAGAAGCGTCGACAGAGCGTCGACGAAACCTGGCCAGTAGTTCATTTCCCCTTGGCGGCGGCGGTTTCGGGCGAGCGCCATGGTTTACTTGCCCTCGCTCTTCTCGGTATGGGCTCGATGGCTCCGTTCGGAAGAGCTATACCTTTCCTGTCCGCCGATGCGTTCGGCGAGCCGGTCGAGCGTGCGGCGCATGGCTTTCGCCTCGTCCTGCTGCGCTTCGATCCAGTCGCGTAGCATCTGCTGCTCGTTGCGCATGTTCTTGACGAGGCCCTGGATGCCTTCGGCAAGACTTGCCATCGCCGCGACCGAGCGCTGGCTGCCGGCGCCCCCTTCATCGGCAACCTTCTTCAGATAGTCCGACAACGCGCGAACATCCTCGGAAGACGTAGCCCCGTCGATCGGCTGAACAGCCAGGTCGGAGCCGACGTCAGTCACCGACGAAAGCCAGTTTTCGAGCTCCATGTAGAAGCGGTTCTGTGCCCGGCCCGCCTGAAGGTCGAGGAAGCCGAGAATGAGTGATCCGGAAAGGCCGAGCAACGATGACGAGAAGGCTTGTCCCATGCCGGAAAGCGGCATGGAAAGGCCCTCCTTGAGCGTGGTCAGCACGTCGCCGGAACCGTTCGATCCTGCATCCAGCGACTGAATGACGCCGCTGATCGAGCCGATCGTACCGATGAGGCCCCAGAAAGTGCCGAGCAGGCCGAGGAAGACCAGAAGGCCAATGAGATAACGCGACGTATCGCGGGATTCATCGAGGCGCGTGGCAATCGAGTCCAGGATGGAGCGT
>NZ_JBNDHT010000028.1:0-60332 GCF_056755115.1 Rhizobium sp. SVR5-2C
TGCGGATGCTGACGCCCGTTTCAGCCGCAAGGATGGCGCCGCTCACTGGACGGCGATAGCGCCGCAGTGTCTGAAGCAGTGCCAACAGGCGTTCCGAGCGCGCCATTGCATCAACCTATCGCTTCCATTCCACCCAGTCGCGCATCAGGCGGTGGGCAATGGCGCCCTTGGGTGGCGATGCCTGGCCATTGGCGCCGGGACGTTCCAGCATTTCGATCGTTTCTTCGCGCGTGAACCAGCGGCAGTCCTCGAGCTCCTGCTCATCGCGGTGGATGGTTCTGGACTTTGCCTCAGCAAAGCAGCCGATCATCAGCGAATGCGGCATGGGCCAGGGTTGCGACGCGTGATAGCGGACGCGGCCGACATGGATGCCGGACTCCTCCAGCGTTTCACGGCGGACCGCATTTTCGATTGTCTCGCCCGGCTCCACGAAGCCCGCGAGACAGGAATACATTCCCGGCGCAAAGTGCGGGCTGCGGCCAAGCAGGCAAAGGTCACGCTCCTCGTCGATGACAAGCATGATCGCGACCGGATCGGTGCGCGGAAAGATCATGTGCTCGCAGGCCGTGCACACGCGCTTGTAGCCGCCGATACGCATTTCCATCGCCGAGCCGCACCGGCCGCAGTAGCGGTTGTCGCAATTCCAGCGGATGAGGCTGGCGGCCTGCGCGAATTCGCCGAGCAGCACGTCATCGATGAGTTGGTCGCGATAAAGCGTCCGGCCGTCCGCAGGCTTGTAATGGCTTTTGAGATCCTCGGCCGGGGTACCGACGGGAACAGCAAGCCGCGGCTCGCCCGTCTTGCGGTAGCCGAGCAGGATCGTTTCGTCCCAATGCGGCTGCAGCTCTTGCAGCTCGTAGCGGGCGAAGAGCGGATCGAGCACCTGGCCGTCATGCTTCAGGACGAGCTTGTCCTTGGTGAAGGCGAAGATATGCGTGCCGTCTTTCGCCAGCGCCCTATCGACAGATTGCTCGTCGCGATGCTCGGAATCGCGGATCAGGTCGTTTGCGGCGAAAGCCGTCAAATTGCTGGGCTCCGGATGGGGCGCATCGGTATCGAAAAGTGAATGACTCATGATGAAAGGGCTTCCCGCAATGTCGCTATGAATTCATCCCGCTTGCTGTCGTCATAGGCTTCGGCTTTGCCGAAACCCCAGACCGGGCCTGGCCAGTTGGCGTCGCCTTCGAAGCGGGCGATGACATGAACATGAAGCTGACGGACGATATTGCCAAGCGCCCCGACGTTGATTTTTGTGGCACCGGTAACGTTCTTCAGTGCATTCGCCACCAGCTCGATCTCGAATGTCAGCAGCACCTGGTCGAGCGGCGTCAGTTCGAAGATTTCCGTGATGCCGGCGCGGCGGGGTACGAGGATCAGCCACGGCCAGCGGGCGTCCTTCGACAATCTCAGGTCGCACAGGCCTGTCGGCATGATACTTGTGCTGTCATTCTCGAGCCGCGGGTCAAGCACGAAATCAGTCAAAGGGCATTCCTCCATACTTTTCCTATGATTAGCAGTTTTTTTTTAGCTTGGCTTGCTTTTGATGGCGATATTGCCGATATGTGCATCCGGGAGGTTGGTGGTGGACGAGCCACTCGCCAACCGGGTCAGGTCCGGAAGGAAGCAGCCCTAACGAGCCAGGCACGGGTCATCGTGCCAGCCTCCCACCTTCTCTCTTCCACAATGCCCGGCGTTCCGGGCGGCAAGCAGGGCGATGAGCGACACCGAGCGACAGTCACAAGATGCCGCCTCGACGGGCACCGGATACCGGGTGCTGGCACGCAAATACCGCCCAAAGGATTTCACGGACCTCATGGTCGGCCAGGAGCCGATGGTCCGCACGCTCACCAACGCTTTCGAGACCGGCCGTATCGCGCAGGCCTATATGCTGACCGGCGTTCGCGGCGTCGGCAAGACGACGACGGCCCGTATTCTCGCGCGGGCGCTGAACTACAAGACGCCCGCGATCGACAAGCCGACGATCGACCTTCGCGTGCCGGGCGACCATTGCCAGGCGATCATGGAAGGCCGCCATGTCGACGTGATCGAGATGGACGCTGCCTCGCACACCGGCATCGACGATATCCGCGAAATCATCGAGCAGGTGCGCTACCGTCCGGTTTCGGCGCGCTACAAAGTTTATATCATCGACGAAGTGCACATGCTTTCGACACAGGCCTTCAACGGCCTGCTGAAGACGCTCGAGGAGCCGCCGGAGCATGTGAAGTTCATCTTCGCGACCACAGAAATCCGTAAAGTTCCGATCACCGTCCTTTCGCGCTGCCAGCGTTTCGATCTCCGCCGCATCAGCGCGTCTGATCTCGTCGGACTGTTCACGACAATTGCAGCGAAGGAAGGTATCGACGCCGAGCCGGATGCGCTGGCAATGATCGCACGCGCCGCCGAGGGTTCGGCACGCGACGGCCTTTCGCTGCTCGACCAGGCGATCGCCCATGGGAGCGGCGCGGTCCAGGCGGAGGCCGTGCGCGGCATGCTGGGCCTTGCCGACCGTGCGCGGATCGTCGATCTCTTTCAGCATGTCATCAAGGGCGACGTCGCAGCGGCGCTCGCCGAGTTCGAGGCGCAATATCAGGCAGGTGCAAATCCCGTCGTCGTCCTGACTGACCTTGCCGATTTCACCCACCTTGTCACCCGGCTCAAATACGTGCCGGACGCCGCAAACGATCCTTCGCTCAGTGAAGTCGAGCGCACCAAGGCTGCCGAGTTCGCGCAAGGCGTTGCGGTGACGACGCTGTCGCGCATCTGGCAGATGCTCTTGAAGGGGATTCCGGAAACGGAAAGCTCCTCGCGCACGGCCGGCGCCGCGGAAATGGTGTTGATCCGGCTGGCGCATGCCGCGCATCTGCCGGCCCCGGAAGATGCGGCCCGCAGGCTCGCCGAACTTTCCGACAACAGCAGCGGCGGCTCGCGTCCTTCGCCGGTGCTGTCTGGAAACGGTGGTGGCGGAACCCACGTACCCTATCAGTCATCTGTCACCGCGCGCGCGCCGGAGAACACGCCGCGTCCGCAGCCGTCCGGGCCGACGGCGACGCTGCGTGCCGTACCCAATCCCGATCCGCAGCCGCTGCAGGCAGGCCGGATCGAGATGAAACCGGCGGAAGCACCAAAGCCGCTCATTCCGGTCGATTCCATCGCCGATATCGTCAATCTCGCCGCCGAAAAGCGCGACGTGAAATTGAAGGCGCTGGTGCGCAATTTCGTGCGGCCGGTAAAGATCGAGGCGGGCCGGCTTGACGTGAACCTCACCGAGGGTGCGCCGCCAACGCTGCTCAATGAACTCGCTGTTAAGCTGAAGGAGTGGACCGGTATCCACTGGATCGTCAGCACCAGCCGCGAGGCCGGAGAGCCGACGATGGTGGAGGCCGAAGCCAAGGCCAAGGAACAGCAGGTTAGCGATGCGCGCCAGGATCCCGACGTCGCGGCGATCCTCGCCCAGTTCCCGGGCGCCAAGATCATCGACGTGCGGGTGAGGGCGCCGACGCCGGAGGAGGAAGCTGAGGAGGCCAAGCCGCCTGCGGTCGCCGAATCCGAAGAAGGCGACATCCTGCCCGGCGACGACATAGAATTCTAGTTTCGAGAAGGAGAAGACGATGCGCGACATCATGGGCATGATGGGCAAAGTCAAGGAAATGCAGGCCAAGATGGAGCAGATGCAGGCGGAGATCGCCGAGCTCCAGGCCGAAGGCAAGGCGGGCGGCGGTCTCGTGACCCTCGTGATGAGCGGTAAAGGCGAGCTGAAGAGCCTGAAGATCGACCCGTCGCTGTTCAAGGAGGACGACGTCGAGATCCTCGAAGATCTGATTGTTGCCGCTCACAAGGATGCCAAGGACAAGGCGGAGGCCGCCGCTGCCGAAAAGACCAAGGCGCTGACCGCCGGCCTGCCGATCCCGCCCGGCTTCAAGATGCCGTTCTAAGTTTTCAGATCAAGTTCACGGGGGAGAGAGCGGCGATGACGCTGACCAGTCTGCTTGTGTTTGCCGGCGCTCTCTTGATGGCCGCCGGTTCGCCCGGGCCGAGCATTGCGGCGCTTGTCGCACGCGTGCTGTCGAAGGGCGCTCGCGATGTCCTGCCTTTTCTCGCCGCCATGTGGATCGGCGAGGCGATCTGGCTGACCTGCGCGGTCGCGGGCCTTGCCGCGATTGCCGAGACCTTCCACTGGGCGTTCGTCGCGATCAAATGGCTCGGCGTCTGCTACCTGCTCTATCTCGCCTGGAAGATGTGGTTTGCCTCGCCGGATAAGAGCGAGGAGACGCTGCCGGAAGCGCAATCCGCGGCAAAGCTCTTCTTTGCGGGCATGACGGTGACGCTCGGCAATCCGAAGATAATGGTGTTCTACGTGGCTCTGCTGCCCTCGATCATCGACATTCATTCGGTGACGATCGTCGGCTGGGCTGAGCTCGTCACGACCATGTTTGTCGTGCTGATCCTGATCGATGTCACATGGGCACTCGCTGCTGCAAAAGCGCGTGGCTTCCTGAAAAGCCGCCGTGCGGTTCGGATCGCCAACCGGGCGAGCGCCGGAACCATGGCGGGCGCCGCCGTCGCAATCGCGTTGCGCTGACCCTAGCCCTGCGCCTCAAGCTGCGCCCTCAGTTTGAAGTGGACGGGTGCTGCGAGATAGCGGGCCTTGTCCTCAGATGAGAGGCGGCGGCCAAAGGTTGCGATCAGTTCCGGCATTGTTATCTTGGGTCCATCGAAAGGCACGTATTCGACAGCCGTGCCGGCCTCGGCCACCCCATTCTTGATCACGCGGCAGTACATTCCGGGGCGAGCAGCCTCAGTGTAGCGCCTCACGAATTGCCGGTCGCCCATCTTGGCGGCGAATGTGGAGCAGGGGATCCGTGCGGAGGTGACCTCAAGCACGAGATTGCCCGCTATGAACCGATCACCGACGGAGACGTCACGGTTGTCGAGGCCATCGATGACAAGGTTTTCGCCAAACGTTCCGGGGAAGATCGCGCGCCCGAGTTCTTCCGCCCACCAGTCCAGCGTCAGCGCGCCTTCCAGATAGACGGCCTGATCGGCGCCGCCGTGATGCTTGCGGTTGCAGACGGCGTCGCCGACAAGCCCGTCGCCGCCGATGATTACGGCACCGTTGACGGCGTGTTTGTAGATGCCCGTCTTGTATGTCTTGCCGGGCAGCCGTTCGGGACTGCCGGTGCAGACGGCACGTATTTTCATGAGCGACCGATCCTTCCGCGTTGCCGTTTTGGCAGCATATGGGCTAAGAACGGCACATGGCAAAGCGAGTCACAGGCCCCGAAATCGAAAAACTCATCCAACTTCTGGCGAAGGTGCCGGGTCTTGGGCCGCGCTCGGCACGGCGCGCGGCACTGCACCTGATCAAGAAGAAGGACCAGTTGCTCGGACCGCTGTCGAATGCGATGGGCGAGGCTTACGACAAGGTGAAGGTTTGCTCGCGCTGCGGCAATGTCGATACCCTCGATCCTTGCTCTGTGTGCACCGACGAGCGCCGCGACCACTCCGTTATCATCGTGGTCGAGGACGTTTCCGATCTCTGGGCGCTGGAGCGCGCCGGCGCGATGAATGCGGCCTATCACGTTCTCGGCGGCACGCTTTCACCGCTCGACGGCGTCGGGCCGGATGATCTCAACATTCGCGGGCTGATCGACCGCATCGGCGAGGGCGGCATTCGCGAACTCATCATCGCCGTCAACGCGACCGTCGAGGGCCAAACCACAGCCCACTATATAACGGATCAGCTGGCCGGGTTGGACGTGAAGATCACCCGGCTGGCGCATGGCGTTCCGGTCGGCGGCGAACTCGACTACCTCGACGAGGGAACGCTGGCGGCGGCGCTTCGAGCGCGAACGGTCATCTAGGGGGAGAAGAGATTGAAGACGATTGCGCGCCTTTCGATCCTGACCGCGGCGCTCGTGGCAGCGGTTCATTTGCCCGCCCTTGCCGCTCCCTCCAAGGCGGCTGTCGAAGCGCAATTCGAAAATTGGGTGCAGACCGAACTGCGCCGGGAAGCCGAAAAGAATGGCATCTCGGCGAAGACGTTCCAGTCGGCCTTTGCAGGCATCGAGCTCAACTGGGACCTTCCGGATCTGGCGCCTCCTGGCTTCCCGCCGCCAAAGGCGCAAAAGCAGACGCAAGCCGAGTTTTCCTCACCCGCGCCTTATTTCAACGAAGAGCGGCTGAAAAGGCTTGCGGCGACCGGACGCGGCTTTGCCTCGCAATATGGCTCGACGCTGAAGCGCATCGAAAGGACCTATGGCGTGCCGGGTTCGATCGTGCTGGCCATCTGGGGCCGCGAGACGGGGTTTGGCGCGGCAAAGATTCCGAATTCAGCGATCGGGGTGCTGGCGACCAAAGCCTTCATGTCGACGCGCAAGGATATGTTCCGCACAGAGCTGATCGCCGCACTTCATATTCTCGATGGCGGCGATGTGACCCCTGCCGACTTCAAGAGCTCCTGGGCGGGAGCGCTTGGCCAGCCGCAGTTCATGCCGAGCAGCTATCTCAAATATGCCGTCGATTTCGATGGCGACGGGCACCGCAACATCTGGACGTCCGTGCCGGACACGCTGGCATCAATAGCCAACTATCTTGTTAAAAAAGGCTGGCAGCGCAATCGCGATTGGGGCTTTGAGGTGACGATCCCCGCGCGGGTCTCCTGTGCGCAGGAAGGCCCGGATCTCGCAAAGCCTCTGTCGCATTGGGCTTCGCTCGGGATCGATCGCATTTCCGGCAAGGGCTTCCCGTCTGCCGAGATGAAAGCGGAAGGCATGATGCTGGTGCCGGCCGGCCGCGATGGGCCGGAATTCATCGTCACGCCGAACTTTTACATCATAAAGGAATACAACAACTCCGATCTCTATGCTCTCTATATCGGCAACCTCGCCGACCGGATCGCCGATGGCTCCGGAGCCTTTCAGGGAGCGTGGGGCGATGTCGGCAAGATGCTGCGCTCCGATGTTGCGGCCATGCAGAAGGCACTGGAGAAGAAGGGCTACGATGTCGGCGGCTCCGACGGCCTTCCCGGCTACAAGACGCGCCGCTCCATCGGCCAGTGGCAGGCAAAGAACGGTGAAAATCCCACCTGCTATCCCGAAGCCTCGATGATCGGAAAGCTGAGGTAGGGCCTAGAGGTTGCGCTTGAGGCCCTCGTGGCTCGCAACGAAGCCCAGCTTCTCGTAGAAGCGGATCGCATCGTCCCTGGCCTTGTCCGAGGTCAGCTGCACCAATCCGCAACCGCGTTCCTCACAGCGCGCGACCGCCCATTCGATGAAGCGCGTGCCAAGCCCGCTGCCGCGTTCCGATTGCGCGATGCGCACGCTTTCGATCTGCCCGCGCCACATGCCTGTGCGTGAAAGTCCGGGAATGAAGGTCAGCTGCAGGCAGCCAACCGGCTTGTCCTCGCCGTTTACGGCGACGCCTAGCAACTGGTTCGGATCGGCCTCGATAGCATCGAATGCCGCAAGATATCTGGCATCCGGCGGATCGGAGGCAATCTCTCGGCTTTGCCCGAGCTCATCATCGGTGAGCAGGCCGATGATTGCCGTGAGATCGGAACGGCGGGCGCGGCGAAAGGAATGCATGTCTTGCCTTAGTGGTGGAGATCGATGGGTGCCTTGTGAAAGACGTCGTCGGATGGCGGGATGGTCTGCCGTTCGATCATCCGGTGAACATGCGGCGCTTCGGTGCCGCGGTGAAGGGCGCGCAGGCGATCGAAGTTCTCCGCATCGGCCTGGGTGCGGCGCTGATTGTGGCGGATGTACTCGACCCAGGTCGGCGTGTGGTAGGTCTCGGTCCAGATGCCGGGATTCTCGAGGTCGCGCATCAGCGCCCAGTTGCGTGCTCCGTCGCGGATGCGGATGCGCCGCCGCTCTCCCATCAGCTTCAGGAATTCCGGCAGGTCGTCATCGCCGATCTGATAATCGATCTGAACGACGATCGGCCCGCTGCGGGGCGTGATGTCGAGACCGAGTGCGGGCTCGATGAAGCGGTTGAGGGGATCGAGATTGAGCGAGGCAAAGGCCGGCATCGAGAAGCGAAGGCCGATGACGATGCCGATCAGCATGACCGCGGCGGAGCTGTAGAGCGCATACGAGACGCCGAAGCGATCGGCAAGCAGGCCCCAGAGCCAGCTGCCCCCGGCAATGCCGCCGAAAGTGACCGTCTGATAGAGCGAGAGCGCGCGTCCGACCACCCAGCGCGGCGTCGAAAGCTGGACGATCGTATTGAACAGGGAAAGCGCCAGCACCCAGCATGCGCCGGCAATGAGCAGACCGACCGAGGTGAGGATCGCAAAGGGGCTCGAGCCGGCGATCACCATGCTGATCGCAAAGCCGGTAAAGGAGTAGCGGATAATACTTTCGCTGCTCAGTATCTCACGCAGCCGGGCATTGAGGGCGCCGCCACCGATTGCGCCAATGCCGAAGGAACCGAGCATGAGGCCATAGGTCAGCGGTCCGCCGGAGACAAGGTCGATCGCAACGATCGGCAGGAGGGCGAGCACCGAGCTTGCGCCGATGCCGAAGGTCATGCTGCGGAGCAGGACCTTCTCAAGGTTTGGCGACATCGAGACGTATCGAAGGCCGGCGGCGATCGCGCCTCCAAGATTTTCCCTCGGCAGCGAGGAAACAGGCAGCGCCGGCTTCCAGCGGAGCAGCGCGTAGATCATTGCCAGGTAACTGACCGTGTTGACAGCAAAGGCGCCGGCGGCACCTGCGGTGGCGACGATGAGGCCGCCGATCGCGGGACCGACACTGCGGGTCAGGTTGAACCCCATGCTGTTCAGTGTCACCGCGTTTGGCAGGTCCTCCCGCGGAACCATGTCGCCGACGGAGGCCTGCCAGGAGGGATTGTTGAGTGCCGTGCCGCAACCAATCAGGAAGGTGAAGAGCAGGAGCAGCCAGGGCGTGATCCAGCCGAGCAGGGCGCAGGCGGTGAGTGCGGCCGAGACGATGAGCATCAGAAACTGGGCGGTGAGCATCACTTGCCGCCGGTCGAAATTGTCGGCAAGCGCACCGGAAATGAGCGAAATCAGCATTATCGGCAGCGCCGTCGATGTCTGGACCAGTGCCACCATGTCCTCCGAAGCGGCAAGCGTCGTCATCATCCAGGCGGCTCCGACCACCTGGATCAGCCCCCCGAAATTCGAGGCGATGCTTGCAACCCAGATCGTGCGATAGGTCTCGTGCCTCAGTGGTGCCAGCGTTGGTGAATTGGACAGCACGATTCCTCCGCCTTGTTTTGTTCTCCCTCGGCTCCAATATATAACGAAGCCTTATGCTGGCTAGGCGCGATTGCCTGCCCCCGGCGCATTTCAGCCGAGAGCTTGCAATTTCGAAAAAACAGGCCTATATGCAGCGCAAATTCTTGATCGTACGATGAAGAGTGGGCCGCAAGGACCCGCTCTTTTTTATTAGCGCGATCATGCAAAATGCTTGAAATTTGCAAGGAGCGCACCGCTTGTCGGATCAGACAAACGCAGAAAACGAACTTGAGCCGCGGCTGATTACCGAGACCGGGCTCGACCAGCGCCTTGCCGACATCATCGAACCCGTGCTCGTCGGCATGGGCTTCCGTCTGACCCGCGTGCGCATGCTCAACCAGAATGGCGCGACGCTGCAGATCATGGCTGAGCGCAACGACGGCACGATGACTGTTGAAGACTGCGAAGAGGTCTCGACGGCCATTTCTCCGGTTCTTGATGTGGAAGATCCGATCGATCGGGAGTATCATCTGGAGGTGTCTTCGCCGGGTATCGACCGTCCGCTGGTGCGGAAGTCGGATTTTACCCGTTGGCAAGGGCACATTGTGAAGTGCGAAACGTCGATCATGATCGGCAACCGAAAGCGCTTCCGCGGAAAGATCATCGAAGTGGACGCGGATGGTTTCACGCTCGAGCGTGACCAGGTCGCCTATGGCGAAGAGCAGAAGGTCACCATTCCGTTCACCGCGCTCAGCGATGCGAAGCTCATTCTGACCGACGATCTGATCCGCGACGCGCTGCGCGCCGACAAGGCCGCGAAGGCGCAGGCCGCAAATCAGAACGATGCGGAAGACGAAGAATAACCGATCAACTACGGCTCCAGGGGCGGGAACCCGGTAAGCCAGGACGGAGAGATAAGACAATGGCAGTCAGTGCGAACCGGCTTGAACTTCTGCAGATCGCGGATGCAGTGGCGCGCGAAAAGGTCATCGACCGCGAAATCGTGCTTGCCGCAATGGCGGATGCGATCCAGAAAGCGGCACGCTCCCGTTATGGCACTGAATCGAACATCCGCGCCGATATCAATCCGAAGACCGGCGAAATCCGCCTGCAGCGCTTGCTCGAAGTCGTCGAGAAGGCCGAGGACTACTCGACGCAGATCCCGCTGGAACTCGCCCGCGACCGTAATCCCGACGCCGCCCTCGGCGACTTTATCGCCGATCCGCTGCCGCCGATGGATTTCGGCCGTATCGCGGCGCAGTCGGCCAAGCAGGTCATCGTCCAGAAGGTGCGCGAAGCCGAGCGTGACCGTCAGTTCGACGAATTCAAGGATCGTGTCGGCGAGATCGTCAACGGCACCGTCAAGCGTGTTGAATACGGCAATGTCATCGTCGATCTTGGCCGTGGCGAAGGCATCATCCGCCGCGACGAAATGATCCCGCGCGAAAACGTCCGTTATGGCGATCGCGTGCGCGCATACGTCTATGACGTTCGTCGCGAGCAGCGCGGCCCACAGATTTTCCTGTCGCGCACGCATCCGCAGTTCATGGTGAAGCTCTTCACCATGGAAGTGCCGGAAATTTACGACGGCATCATTCAGGTCCGCTCCGTTGCCCGCGACCCGGGCTCGCGCGCCAAGATCGCCGTCATCTCGAACGATAGTTCGATCGATCCGGTCGGCGCCTGCGTTGGTATGCGCGGTTCGCGCGTCCAGGCCGTCGTTGGCGAGCTCCAGGGCGAAAAGATCGACATCATTCCGTGGTCGCAGGATCCTGCGACCTTTGTCGTCAATGCCCTGCAGCCGGCGGAAGTCGCCAAGGTCGTTCTCGATGAAGACGCGGAGCGCATCGAAGTCGTGGTTCCGGACGAGCAGCTTTCGCTCGCGATCGGCCGCCGCGGCCAGAACGTCCGCCTCGCGTCGCAGCTGACCGGCTGGGACATCGACATCATGACCGAAGCCGAAGAGTCCGAGCGCCGTCAGAAGGAATTCAACGAGCGCACCAACCTCTTCATGGACTCGCTCGACGTTGACGAGATGGTCGGCCAGGTCCTGGCCTCGGAAGGCTTTGCTGCCGTTGAAGAGCTCGCTTATGTCGATCTCGATGAAATTTCATCGATCGACGGCTTTGACGAGGAGACGGCGCAGGAAATCCAGCAGCGCGCCCGCGAATATCTCGAAAAGCTCGAAGCAGAGATGGACGAGAAGCGCAAGGCGCTCGGCGTCTCCGACGAATTGCGCCAGATCGACGGCATGACCGGTCAGATGCTGGTCGCCCTCGGCGAAGACGGCATCAAGACGATGGAAGATTTCGCAGGCTGTGCCGCAGACGATCTCGTCGGCTGGACCGAACGCAAGAACGGCGAGACCAAGAAATTCGAGGGCCTCTTCTCGAAGTTCGACGTTTCGCGCGTCGAGGCCGAGCAGATGATCGTTCAGGCGCGGCTTGCTGCCGGCTGGATCACCGAGGAAGATCTTGCGAAGGATGTCGAAGCCGTTGAGGCCGATGCAGCCGAGCAGGAAGCGTAATGACCGCGCAGCCGGACACTTCTCCTGAGGATGATGATCTTGCAGGTTATGACGTGAACGGCCGCATGTGCATCGTGACGCGCGAAAGCGGATCGCCGGATGAGTTGATCCGCTTTGTTGCAGCTCCCGATGGGACAGTGATCGCCGACCTGAAGCGCCAGCTTCCGGGACGCGGTTGCTGGGTCAAGCTCGATCGCGCGTTGGTCGACAAGGCCGTGGCGAAGAAATCCTTCGCCCGCGCCCTGAAAGCCGATGTGAAGGCAGCGGGTGATCTTGGTGAAACCGTTGACCATCTGCTCGCGCAGCAACTGATGCAGATGATGAACATGGCGCGCAAAGCGGGCCAGTTCGTCAGCGGCTCTTCGAAAGTGGATGCCGCGGTCCGCAGCGGAGCGGCGCTGGCAGTATTCCATTCGACGGATGCTGCGGACGATGGTGTGAGAAAAATCGACCAGGCTCGCAAGGCCTGGCACCTCGGAATGGAAACCGAGGAGGAAATACCTTCCTTCCGTCTCTTCTCGGAGAGCGAAATGGAAGGCGTGATGGGCCAGAATGCTTTTATCCATGCCGCAGCGCTTGCAGGGCAGGCAGGTGAGGGTGTAGTGAAGCGCGCAAAGATGCTCGAAAGGTACCGCAGCGGCGGTCAGTCCCGGGCACCAGGCGGCGCTGGCCGGCAAAAACAATGATGCGGCGACCGGCACCGGCCGGCCCATCATTGATCGACAGTATTTGAACGACAGGGTCTGATGACGTCATCGCTCCCTGTCCGAAGGAACGGGAACGAATGACCGATAGCAATGACGACAAGACGCTTGGAGCAAAGAAGACGCTTACCCTGAAGCCATCGGGGATGAGCCAGGGCACCGTGCGCCAGGATATGGGTCGCGGTCGCACCAAGGCGGTCGTTGTCGAGACTCGCAAGCGGCGCCCGATGCGCCCTGAAGACGAGCGTCCGATCACGCCGGCTCAGGCCCCGGCACCTGCGCCCCGTGCGGCAGAATCCGCTCCGGCGGCAAAGCAGGCGCCTGCGCCGCGTATCCATCCACCGGGGGGCCAGCCGCCGCGTCCGCAGCAGCAGTCTTCGCAGGCTACCCGCCAGCAGGACCGTCCGCGTCCGGTGGTTCTGAACCATCTGTCGCCCGAGGAAATGGATGCTCGCCGCCGCGCGCTCGCCATGGCACAGGTCCGCGATGCCGAGGATGCGGTTCGCCGCGCCGAGGAAGAAAAGCGCCGTGCAGCCGAGGAAGCCGCCCGGCGCGAAGCGGAAGCAGCTGAAGCAGCTGAAACGGCACGCCGCGCAGCCGAAGAAGCCGCCCGTGCCCCGGCGCCAGTCGAAAACGCTCCGGTTGCGGAAGCAGTCCAGGTCGAGGCGCCGCGCCCTGCTCCGGCAGTGCGCCGTCCGGATACTCCGGCCCCTGCCACCGCCCGCCCGGCGCCTGGTGCGCCCGCACCGGCAGGACGCGCCCGCCGTCCGGAAGCTGAAGACGAGGAGCGCGCAGCGCCTCGTGGGGCTCCCGCCCGCGGCAGGGTTGTTCGCCCGGAACCGGCAAAGCCGGTGACGACGCGTCCGAAGACCGAAGAGGAGCGCCGCCGCGGCAAGCTGACGATCACCACCGCAAACGTCGATGACGACGGCAATGCGCGCGGCCGTTCGCTGTCCGCTATGCGCCGCCGCCAGGAGAAGTTCCGCCGCAGCCAGATGCAGGAAACCCGCGAGAAGGTTGTCCGCGAAGTCATCCTGCCTGAGACCATCACCATTCAGGAGCTGTCGCAGCGCATGTCCGAACGCGCCGTCGACGTCATCAAGTACCTGATGAAGGAAGGCCAGATGATGAAGCCGGGCGACGTAATCGACGCCGACCTAGCTGAACTCATTGCCGGCGAATTCGGCCATACCGTCAAGCGCGTCTCCGAATCCGACGTTGAGCTCGGCATCTTCAATGTTGCCGATCAGGAAGGCGATCGCGTTTCGCGTCCGCCGGTTGTTACGATCATGGGTCACGTCGACCACGGCAAGACCTCGCTGCTCGACGCCATCCGTCATGCCAACGTGGTTGCCGGCGAAGCCGGTGGTATCACGCAGCATATCGGCGCCTACCAGGTCGAACAGAACGGTCAGAAGATCACCTTCATCGACACCCCCGGCCACGCTGCGTTCACGGCCATGCGCGCCCGCGGTGCGCAGGCCACCGACATCGCAATCCTCGTCGTTGCAGCTGACGACAGCGTCATGCCGCAGACGATTGAATCGATCAACCACGCCAAGGCGGCCGGTGTTCCGATCATCGTGGCGATCAACAAGGTCGATAAGCCGACCGCCGATCCGCAGAAGGTGCGCACGCAGCTCCTGCAGCACGAAGTCTTCGTGGAATCGATGGGCGGTGAAGTTCTCGACGTCGAAGTTTCGGCCAAGACGGGCTTGAACCTCGACAAGCTGCTGGAAGCCATTCTGCTGCAGGCCGAAATTCTGGACCTCAAGGCCAATCCGAACCGCACGGCGGAAGGGACGGTCATCGAAGCCCAGCTCGACCGCGGCCGAGGTTCGGTTGCCACCGTTCTCGTCCAGAACGGCACGCTGAAGCCCGGCCAGATCATTGTTGCTGGCGATGTCTGGGGTCGTGTCCGCGCACTCGTCAACGACAAGGGCGAGCACGTCAAGGAAGCCCCGCCGGCCATGCCGGTCGAGGTGCTTGGCCTTTCCGGTACACCGCAGGCCGGTGACAGGTTCGCCGTCGTCGAAAACGAGGCTCGTGCGCGTGAAATCTCCGAGTACCGCCAGCGTCTGGCCCGCGATAAGGCTGCTGCCCGCCATTCGGGTCAGCGTGGTTCGCTGGAACAGATGATGAGCCAGCTTCAGGCGGCAGGCGTCAAGGAATTCCCGCTGGTCGTCAAGGGCGACGTGCAGGGTTCGATCGAAGCGATTGCCGGCGCGCTCGACAAGCTGGGAACCGACGAAGTTCGCGCCCGCATCGTGCATTCTGCGGCTGGCGGTATCACCGAGTCGGATATTTCTCTGGCAGAGGCTTCCGGTGCCGCAATCATCGGCTTCAACGTCCGTGCCAATGCACAGGCCCGTACCTTGGCCGAGCGTCAGGGCATCGAAATCCGCTACTACAACATCATCTACGACCTCGTGGATGACGTTAAGGCGGCAATGTCCGGCCTGCTTTCTCCGGAGCGCCGCGAAACCTTCCTCGGCAATGCCGAGATCCTCGAGGTGTTCAACATCACGAAGGTCGGCAAGGTTGCAGGTTGCCGCGTTACCGAAGGCAAGGTCGAGCGTGGTGTCGGCGTCCGCCTCATCCGCGACAACGTCGTCATCCACGAAGGCAAGCTCAAGACGCTCAAGCGCTTCAAGGACGAGGTCTCGGAAGTGCATGCCGGCCAGGAATGCGGTATGGCTTTCGAGAATTACGAAGACATCCGCGCAGGCGACACGATCGAATGCTTCCGCGTCGAGCACATCACGCGGACGCTCTGATCGTGTGATATTGGAAATTTGGACGGGCGCCGGATCACTGAGGCCGGCGCCCGAACCTTTTGAGGCAAAGAAAAATGGCAACAAGACCAACAACCTCCGCACCTTCGCAGCGTATGCTGCGCGTCGGCGAGCAGGTTCGCGCCGCTATCACGCAGGTTCTGCAACGCGGTGAAGTGCGCGATGACGTGATCGAGAAGACCGTCATTTCCATCTCCGAAGTCCGCATGTCGCCCGATCTGAAGATCGCGACAGCCTATGTTACGCCGCTCGGTGTGACGGATCATGATGCGGTGATCGCTGCGCTGAACCGCAATGCGAAGTTCATCCGCGGCCGGCTCGGACCGCAGCTGCGACAGATGAAGTACATGCCGGAAGTGCGTTTCCGCGACGACACCAGCTTCGACAACTACAAAAAGATCGACGAACTGCTCCGCTCGCCCGAGGTTCAGCGCGACCTCGACGGCGATACTGAAGAGCAATAGCAGAAGAAACGAATGTCAAAACCACGCAAACCCAAGGGCCGCCCGGTTTCCGGCTGGCTGATCCTCGACAAGCCGGTGGATTTCGGCTCGACGGAAGCCGTCTCCAAGATCAAATGGCTCTTCAAGGCCCAGAAATGCGGCCATGCCGGCACACTCGATCCTCTTGCTTCGGGAATGCTGCCGGTAGCGCTCGGCGACGCGACCAAGACCGTTCCTTATGTCATGGACGGCCGCAAGATCTACGAATTCACGGTAACCTGGGGTGAGGAACGCGCAACGGACGATCTCGAGGGCGATGTGACCCAGAGCTCCGATAAGCGCCCGAGCGAACAGCAGATCCGCGACCTCCTGCCGAAATACACAGGCGTCATCAGTCAGGTTCCCCCGCAGTTCTCGGCGATCAAGATCGCCGGTGAGCGCGCCTACGATTTGGCGCGCGATGGCGCGGCGGTGGAGATTCCATCCCGTGAAGTCGAGATTTTCCGGCTGACGCTGCTTGCCTGCCCGGATGAAAATACCGCGCATTTCGAAGTGGAATGCGGCAAGGGCACCTATGTGCGCGCGCTCGCTCGCGACTTAGGCCGCGATTTCGGCTGCTACGGGCATATCTCGGGCCTTCGCCGGACCTTCGTTGCGCCCTTTGCCGAGGAAACAATGGTACCGCTCGCCGATCTCGTCGCGCTTGAGGCGATCGAGGATGCGGATGAACGCCTTGCCGCACTGGACGCGCTTCTGATTGATACCAGTGAAGCACTCTCCTCGCTGCCGCACCTTGTCGTCAACGATGACCAGGCGCACCGGCTCAAGATGGGCAATCCGATCCTCGTGCGCGGCCGTGATGCACCGGTTGCCGAAAGCGAAGCTTATGCGACGGCGCGTGGCAAGCTGATCGCGATCGGCGAGATCGGCCAGGGGGAATTCCGCCCGAAGCGTGTCTTCGTCTGAGCTTCAGTTCCAGCCGGAAGAGGGGTGCCCGGCATGCCTCTTCCCTTTGCTGTCTGAATGGTTTATAGGCAGCGCCAGCATCAGGCAGGCCTGATTGCATTCGCGGCCGAAGCTGGACGACATCCCGGCTTTTGGCGACTTCATTCTCCTCTCATGGAAAGGAACATCCGATGTCGATTACTGCTGAGCGCAAGACCGCCCTTATCAAGGAATACGCAACGTTCGAAGGCGACACCGGTTCTCCGGAAGTCCAGGTTGCGATCCTGACCGAGCGGATCAACAACCTCACGGAACACTTCAAGGGCCACAAGAAGGACAACCATTCCCGCCGTGGTCTGCTGACAATGGTTTCCAGCCGCCGTTCGCTTCTTGATTACCTCAAGAAGAAGGACGAAAGCCGTTACTCCAAGCTGATCTCCAGCCTGGGTATCCGCCGCTGACGGTTTTCCGGCGGGCGCTCTTCGGGCGCCCGCCGGATTCTTTTGAGGGTCGAGAACCCCTGAATTTCTACCGCCGCGCCCTATCTTCGCGTGGAGGAAACACGGCGGACCCGGATGGGCCGGTTCTGCCAAACCAACCGTTGACCTGTCATGGGGCAGGATTGCCGGATGCTTTCGACCAAAGTCTTTCAGGAGGCTTTGGTCCGGTTTCTCAGTAAACCGAGGATGAAAAGCCTCCCGTTGTCTTGCCCATGATGTGTCACATTAATTGCGGTCGACTGTGCGCTGCGCTTCTGGCGATGGCACGCGCTCCCGCATTGAAGGACAAGACATATGTTCGATACCCATACCGTGGAAATCGAGTGGGCAGGCCGCCCGCTAAAGCTGGAAACCGGCAAGATCGCCCGTCAGGCTGACGGCGCCGTTCTGGCTACCTACGGCGAAACCGTCGTTCTGGCGACTGTTGTTTCCGCCAAGGCTCCGAAGCCCGGTCAGGATTTCTTCCCGCTGACCGTCAACTACCAGGAAAAGACCTACGCAGCCGGCAAGATTCCCGGCGGCTATTTCAAGCGCGAAGGCCGCCCGAGCGAAAACGAAACCCTCGTTTCCCGCCTGATCGACCGCCCGATCCGTCCGCTCTTCCCGGAAGGCTACAAGAACGACACGCAGGTCGTCGTCACCGTCATTCAGCATGACCTGGAAAACAATCCGGACATCCTGTCGATGGTTGCCACTTCCGCCGCTCTGACTCTCTCCGGCGTTCCCTTCATGGGTCCGGTCGGCGGCGCGCGCGTCGGCTATATCAACGGCGAATACGTCCTGAACCCGCATCTCGACGAGATGGACGAATCGGTGCTCGACCTCGTCGTTGCCGGTACGCACGATGCCGTTCTGATGGTCGAATCCGAAGCCAAGGAACTGAACGAAGACATCATGCTCGGTGCTGTCATGTTCGGTCACCGAGGCTTCCAGCCGGTTCTCGACGCGATCATCAAGCTTGCCGAAGTGGCTGCCAAGGAGCCGCGCGAGTTCCAGCCGGAAGACTACTCCGAACTCGAAGGCGAGATGTTGACGCATTTCGAAGCTGAACTTCGCGACGCCTACAAGATTACCCAGAAAGCCGACCGTTACGCCGCCGTCGACGCCGTCAAGGCAAAGGTCAAGGCCCACTTCCTGCCGGAAGAAGGCGAAGCCAAGTACACGGCCGAAGAAGTCGGCGCCATCTTCAAGCACCTGCAGGCAAAGATTGTTCGTTGGAACATCCTCGACACCAAGAGCCGTATCGACGGCCGCGACCTCGAAACCGTTCGTCCGATCGTTTCGGAAGTCGGCCTGCTGCCGCGTACCCACGGCTCGGCGCTCTTCACCCGCGGTGAAACGCAGGCGATCGTCGTTGCCACGCTCGGCACCGGCGAAGACGAGCAGTACGTCGATTCGCTGACGGGCATGTACAAGGAGCGCTTCCTGCTTCACTACAACTTCCCGCCCTACTCCGTAGGCGAAACCGGCCGCATGGGCTCTCCGGGCCGCCGCGAAATTGGTCACGGCAAGCTTGCATGGCGCGCGATCCACCCGATGCTGCCGTCGGCTGAGCAGTTCCCCTACACGCTGCGCGTTGTCTCCGAAATCACCGAGTCGAACGGCTCGTCCTCGATGGCAACCGTTTGCGGTACCTCTCTGGCGCTGATGGATGCAGGCGTTCCGCTTGCAAAGCCAGTTGCCGGTATCGCCATGGGCCTGATCCTCGAAGGTGACCGTTTCGCCGTTCTCTCCGACATCCTCGGTGACGAAGACCACCTCGGCGACATGGACTTCAAGGTTGCCGGTACCGCTGACGGTATCACCTCGCTGCAGATGGACATCAAGATCGCCGGTATCACCGAAGAGATCATGAAGGTTGCGCTCAGCCAGGCAAAGGGCGGTCGCGCTCACATTCTCGGCGAAATGGCCAAGGCCATCACCGAGAGCCGTGGCCAGCTCGGCGAGTTCGCACCGCGCATCGAAGTCATGAACATTCCGGTCGACAAGATCCGCGAAGTCATCGGCTCCGGCGGCAAGGTCATCCGCGAAATCGTCGAAAAGACCGGCGCCAAGATCAACATCGAAGACGACGGCACCGTCAAAATTGCCTCGTCCTCCGGCAAGGAAATCGAAGCGGCCCGCAAGTGGATCCACTCGATCGTTGCTGAGCCGGAAGTTGGCCAGATCTACGAAGGCACGGTCGTCAAGACCGCCGACTTCGGCGCCTTCGTCAACTTCTTCGGCGCCCGTGACGGCCTGGTCCACATCTCGCAGCTCGCTTCCGAGCGCGTGGCGAAGACGCAGGATGTCGTCAAGGAAGGCCAGAAGGTCTGGGTTAAGCTCCTCGGCTTCGACGAGCGCGGCAAGGTCCGCCTGTCGATGAAGGTCATCGACCAGGCGACCGGCCAGGAACTCCCGGCTGCCGAAAAGAAGAAGGAAGAAGCGGCCGAGTAAGCCGCACCCTTCCAATCGTTCATGGGCGCGGGAGTTTCCCGCGCCCTTTTTGTATTCGAAGATGAGAAAAGATCATGAGCCGCGAGACGCTGAAGACCCTGTTCCATCCCTTTGTGACCCGTACCATCGATGCGCCGGGCGAGGGCGAGCGTGTGCTGTTTCTGGGCGCCGAAGCAGGCTTTGCACTGCCGGAAGGGTTTGCCGCCTCGCTGAGCGCCGTACAGGGCTGCCGAGCGCTCTACAGACAGCTGCTGTCGCAGCGTATCGAAACATCGCCTGAGATCGAAGGCGACGACTATGATGCGGCTCTCGTGCTCTGCACCAAGCACAAGGGCGAGAACGAGGCCAACATCGCCGCAGCGCTTTCCCGCGTTAAGGTGGGTGGCCTGGTCGTTGTCGCCGGCGGCAAGGAAGACGGTATCCAGCCGCTGCGCAAGCGCATGGAAGGCCTCGGCCTCGATGTCGAACACATGCCGAAATATCACGGCGTCGCCTTCTGGTTCGTTCGTCCCGAAGATGTCAAGGAAGCCTTGGCGAAGCTCGCCAAGGCACCTGTCCGCGTCGACGGCCGCTTCATCGCCTCGCCAGGCATGTTCTCGCACGACCGCATTGACGACGGCTCGGAGCTGCTCGCATCGCGCATGCCGACGGATTTCACAGGCGACGCAGCCGATTTCGGCGCCGGTTGGGGTTATCTGTCGGTCGAGCTTGCCGAGAAGTCGCCGAAGCTCGAGCGGCTTGACCTTTATGAGGCCAATTACGCCTCCCTCGAGGCTGCGAAGGGCAATCTGGCAGAGAACTGCCCTGACGCGCCAGCGCGCTTCTTCTGGCACGATCTGGCGGCTGAGCCGGTCAAGGACAAGTACGACCTGATCATCATGAACCCGCCTTTCCACGAAAGCCATGCGGCCGAGCCCTCGCTCGGTCAGGCGATGATCAAGACCGCCGCCTCATCCCTGCGCGGCGGTGGCCGCCTGATGCTCGTCGCCAATCGTGGCCTGCCCTATGAGCCCGTGCTTGCCGCAAACTTCAAGGAGAGCGGCGAGACCTGCCGCAACGCGCGCTTCAAGGTGCTGTGGGCGAAGAAGTAATCCGCATAGGCAGCCTCTCCCGGCTAGACTTGTTGCCAATGCGCTGAAGTCGAGGGGAGAGAGCCATGGATACGGAAGCGAACAAGACACTCGTGAGGGCCTATGTCGAGGCATTCAACCGCTTCGACATGAAGACGCTGCGCGCGCTATTTGCCGACGCCGCGCGGATTTACGGTGTTCTGGGCTATGGTGGTCTGGATGATGTCGAACCCATCTGGCGAGAGCTCCACGAGGGCATGAACGTAAACCTTGAGATCCTCGATATCGCCGCCGAGGGAGAAAATGTCGTGGTCCGCTACAGGGAAACTGGGCGCTATTCGGGATTCTTCCGCGGCCTCGTCGGCCATAATCCGACCGGCAAGAACTATGAATTACCGCGGTGGAGTGGTTCGTCGTCGACAATGGGAAGATAGCGACCCGATGGGGCGCCAGAGACTCCGCCGCCATCCTGCGGCAGGTCGCGCACGCCTAAAGCATGCGTCTCGGAACAAAGCCGGGCTCGTGTTCAAGCCCGGCTTCCTGTTCTTACTCGACATCCGCCGTGCGCAGCGTTTCGAGCGTCGGCATCGAGGTGATGTTGAATCCGGCATCCACGAAGTGGATCTCGCCGGTAACACCAGTGGAGAGATCGGACAGCAGGTAGAGCGCGGAATTGCCGACCTGATCGATGCTTACGGTCTTGCGGAGCGGCGCATTGCGCTGGTTCCACGAGAGGATCGCGCGCGCATCCGAGATACCGGCGCCTGCGAGTGTCCGGATCGGGCCCGCGGAGATCGCGTTGACGCGGATGCCGCGCGGGCCATAGTCGGCGGCGAGATAACGGACGGAAGCTTCGAGAGCTGCCTTTGCCACGCCCATGACGTTGTAGTTCGGGATGACGCGCGTCGACCCGTTATAGGTCAACGTCAGCATGGAGCCGCCCTCGTTCATCAGCGGCGCGCAGCGCTTGGCGATTTCCGTGAAGGAGAAGCAGGAGATCACCATCGTGCGGCTGAAATTTTCGCGGGTGGTGTCTGCGTAAAGACCCTTCAGTTCGTTCTTGTCGGAAAAGCCGATGGCATGGACGATGAAATCCAGCTTGCCCCAGCGCTCCTTGATCGCCTCGACGACGCCATCAACCGAGGCGATGTCGTCCACGTCGCAGGGTACGATGAAATCCGATCCGGTTTCTGCTGCCAACGGCTTCACCCGCTTGCCAAGGGCTTCGCCTTGGTAGGTGAACGCAAGCTCAGCGCCTTGGGCTGCGAGCGCCTTTGATATGCCCCATGCGATAGAATGGTTGTTTGCGACGCCCATGATGAGCCCGCGCTTACCGTGCATTATTCCTGCCATGTTACTATCCGTTGTAGCGCTGGAAGACGAGCGTGGCGTTGGTACCGCCGAAGCCGAAGGAGTTAGAGAGAGCAATATCTACCTTGGCGTTGTCGATGCGCTTGCGAACGATCGGCACGCCCTCGAATTCCGGATCGAGTTCCGTGATGTGGGCGCTTTCGCCGATGAAGCCTTCCTGCATCATGAGAAGCGAGTAGATCGATTCCTGAACGCCGGCAGCCCCCAGCGAGTGGCCGGTCAGCGACTTGGTCGACTGGATGTGAGGGATACTGTCGCCGAAAACTTCCCGGATCGCGCCGATTTCCTTGCTGTCACCCACCGGTGTCGAGGTGCCGTGCGTGTTGATGTAGTCGACGTTGCCTTTGACGGTGGAAAGCGCCTGACGCATGCAGCGCACCGCACCCTCTCCCGAGGGAGCAACCATGTCGTAGCCGTCCGAGGTCGCACCGTAGCCGACGATCTCGGCGTAGATCTTGGCGCCGCGCGCCTTGGCATGCTCCAGTTCTTCGAGCACGAGAACGCCTGCGCCGCCGGCGATCACAAAGCCGTCACGGCTGACGTCGTAGGCGCGCGAGGCACTTTCCGGCGTATCGTTGTACTTGGAGGACATCGCACCCATGGCGTCGAAGAGGTTGGACATCGTCCAGTCGAGGTCCTCGTGACCGCCGGCGAACATCACGTCCTGCTTGCCCCACTGGATCATTTCCGTGGCGTTGCCGATGCAGTGCGCGGACGTCGAGCAGGCCGAGGAGATCGAATAGTTGACGCCGTGGATCTTGAACCAGGTTGCAAGCGTTGCCGATGCCGTGGACGACATTGCCTTGGGCACGGCAAACGGGCCGATGCGCTTGGGGCTGTTGTTCTTAATGGTGATCTCGGCGGCTTCGATCAGGGTGCGGGTGGATGGCCCGCCGGAGCCCATGATGATGCCGGTGCGTTCGTTGCCGCTCACCGTGGACTCCTCGAGACCGGAATCGGCAATCGCCTGCTTCATGGCAACATGGTTCCAAGCACCGCCCTGCGACAGGAAGCGCATGGCTCGGCGGTCGACGAGATCGGTGGGGTCGAGGCTCGGGCGGCCCCAGACGTGGCATTTGAAGCCATGCTCTGCAAAATCGTTGGAGAAGGAAATGCCTGACTTGGCGTCGCGCAGCGAGGCGGTGACTTCCGCAGCATCATTGCCGATCGAGGACACTATACCCAGACCCGTGACAACTACCCGTCTCATCGTTTCAACCTTTTCATTGTTTTATTCGTGAAGGAGCCGGGCCGTTCCGCCCGGAGCGATCATGCGACTTTGTCCTGGAAAAGTCCGACGCGCAGATCGGTCGCCTTGTAGATTTCCTCGCCATCCGCCTTCATCCAGCCGTCGGCGATGCCGAGCACGAGGCGGCCGCGCATGACGCGCTTGAAGTCGATCCCATATTCGACCAGCTTGGTCTTTGGCGTCACCATGCCGGTAAACTTCACTTCGCCGGTCGAGATCGCCCGGCCCTTGCCGGGTTCGCCCAACCAGCCGAGGAAGAAGCCCGTCAGCTGCCACATGGCATCGAGGCCGAGGCAGCCAGGCATCACGGGATCGCCCATGAAGTGGCAGGGAAAGAACCACAGGTCCGACGTGATATCGAACTCTGCGCGTACGAAACCTTTGCCATGGGGTCCACCCTCTTCAGAAATCTGCGTGATGCGATGGAACATCAGCATGGGCGGCAGCGGCAGCTGCGCATTGCCCGGGCCGAACATTTCGCCGCGGCCGCAAGTCAGGATTTCCTCATAGGTGAAGCTGGATTGTTTCGTTGTCATGAAAATTCTGTTCCCTCGCCACGAGCCGATGGATGTGAGTGTTTAGTCCAAGTTCAAAGGAAAATGAAGCATAAGCATGGCTGGGTTCACCTCCCTGTCCTCAACTAACCTGTTGCGTTATTTGGTGGTCGCATACAGGAAGGCTAGGGCTGCTGCCAGACCCAATTGCGTCAGAAGCCCGATTTTCCGGCGTTTCAGGGTCCATTGTCCCCATCGAAGCTATTGAAACGCTTCGGCGCAAAAGTTATATGGCTTAAAGAAACCTGATTGATTGACGCTAGAATAACCGGAGTTCCTCCCTGATGGCGGCTGAAGCGCCGATTGCTATCGAAGCCAGACTGCGCTGCGCGGGCCTGCGGCCGACCCGCCAGCGCGTTGCGCTCGGCGATCTTCTCTTTGCAAAGGGCGACCGGCATCTGACGGTCGAGGAGCTGCACGAAGAAGCAGTGGCTGCAGGCGTGCCGGTTTCCCTGGCGACGGTCTACAACACGCTGCACCAGTTTACCGAAGCGGGCATGATCCGCGTTCTCGCCGTCGAGAGCGCCAAGACCTATTTCGACACCAACGTCTCCGATCACCACCATTTCTTCGTCGAAGGCGAGAATGAAGTACTGGATATTCCGGTCAGCAACCTGACGATCGACAATCTGCCGGAGCCGCCCGAGGGCATGGAAATCGCCCATGTCGACGTGGTGATTCGCCTGCGGCCGAAGCGCTGATTTTTTACATCACATCATCAGGGTGACGTCCGGGCTTGTGCCTGTAGACAGGGAACGTCCACCCGAACCATAAGGCCCCGCCGCGCACCGCGAAGGCGGCGATAACGCCGACAGCCGAAGCTATGTAGAGCGACAGGCCGAGTTCGGTCGCTCCGGTAAAGACGCCTGCGCCGACAAGCGCCGCCGTAATGTAGATCTCGGGCCTGAGAAGCACCGAGGGTTCGTTGGCCATCAGATCGCGCAGGATGCCCCCGAAGGTTGCCGTCAATGTGCCGGTGACGAGTGCGATCGTCGGCGAGCCGGTCGCCGCGAGGCCCTTGGCCGCACCCATGACGCAATAGGCGGAAAGACCTACCGCATCGAGCCAGATGAGAAGGCGATAGCGTGATTCCACCAGATGCGCCGTGAAGAAGACCACAATACCCATCGCACAGCAGATGACGATATAGTCGGGGTTCAGCACCCAGAAGACCGGCACGCGGCCGAGGACGATGTCGCGCACCGTTCCGCCGCCTGTGCCCGTCACCATTGCGAAGAAAAGAAAGCCGATCAGGTCAAGCTGCTTGCGCGAGGCAGCGAGTGCCCCCGTTGCCGCAAAGAGCGCGACGCCGGCATAATCGAGATAGACAAGCAGAGACATGGTCGGACCTCAAAGCCGGCAGACGATGACAAACTGAATCACGGCGGCAAGGGCGGCGCAAGGCGGATCCTCCAGAATGCGCGGCTGTCAGCGTCAAACCGCCCAAAAGAGGAAAGCCGTGAAAACGCTTCTTATCGTTCTGAACCTCATCGCTCTGCTTGTCGTGCCCACGGCCGCATTGGCGCAGCAATCGCTGATCTCGGATCCGGAAATCTATGAAAAAAAGCATTTCACCGAGCAGTGCACCAAGGCCGAGTTTTCGGACACGTTCGTGACGCGCCAGGACATCAACAACGATGGTCTTATCGATGCGGTGGTCAATGAGGGTGAATTGACCTGCGATGGAAAAAAGGGGCCGCAGTGCAACGACGACGGCTGCACCTATAACTTCTACCTGCAGGTGGCCGAGGGTGGCTACTTCATGATCGCGACGGCGCAAATCTATGGCTACGATTTCGTCAAGCGGTTCGGCAATATGGTGCTGGCCATGAAGATGCACCCGCGCTTCTGCGATCGCACCGACGGCGAAGCCTGCATTGTAACGGCGCGCGTTCGGGGCACGAAGTTCGTCACCATCTCGAAGAAATAGCGTCTCAGCCGGGATAGAGCTCGGACGTCCGGCCAGCAAAGTAATAGCCGACGAGGCCGTACCATTCGCGCACGGCCGTTGCCATGTTCTGCGCATTCAGGCTCGGCTGCGTGAAATCGATGCCGAGGGTCACCTTGCCGTCTGTCCGGTAATCTGTCGGCCATGGCGCGATCTCGATGCCCTGCTTGCGAAAAATGCCGACCGAACGTGGCATGTGATAGCCGGATGTGATCAGCAGGCAGTTCGACAATCCCTGGCTTTCAAGCAGCTTCTTGGTATTCAGCGCGTTCTCGAACGTCGTGCGTGATGTCGTCTCTTCGACAAGCCGTTCGCGTGGAATTCCAAAGGCCGGAAAGAAGCGCGCCGAAGCTGCCGCGTCGCCCTCATAGCCTCCGGACAGCGAGCCGTCGCCTCCTGAGATCAGGATTCGCGATTGCGGGTATTTCTGTGCCAGCCGCAGTGTCTCGAGAAAGCGGTCCGCGGCAGCGTTGAACTCGATTCCGTGTTTGGCAGTGTTGACCTCGTTTTCGAAGGCGCCGCCGAGAACGATCATGCACTGCAAATTATCCGGATCACGATCCGGCTTTGGAAACCGTGTTTCAAGTCCCTGGAGAAGGAAATTGCCCGTGGTGGTGAAAAGGACGACGAAGAGCAGGAGTGCAGCCAGTGCCGAGAAAAATGCGCCGAACTTCCCGCGGCCGAGTACGATCGCAAGGAATGCAAATAGCGCAAGGAAGAAGGCCAGCGAGAGCGGCTGGCCGAAAACCCAGACCAACTTCGAAAATAGAAACAACGATTTCACCTCACGCGAAAGACAGCGGCATCCTATCCGATTCGAGGTTAACGGAAATAACAGGCGTGCGACGCCCGCCAGGCAGCCGCCGCTGGGAGAATTGAACGGTTAGACCGAGCTGCATATGCGCCGGTTGCAAAGGTGACGCTCAGCTCTCTTTGTGCGGCCTAGCCCCGAAAAGTCGGTTAAATCTCGCAACTGGTGGATTGAGTTATTTTTATAACCAGCATAGTAGCGTCAACAACTTCTAGAAGGGAACGCGCAGGTGCCAGATCCGGTAGATATTCTCGTCGGCCGCAACGTCAGAAAGCTTCGCGCCCGTCGCCGCGTCTCGCAACTCGAGCTGGGTGAAGCGCTCGGCCTGACCTTCCAGCAGATCCAGAAATACGAAAAGGGCACCAATCGCGTCTCAGCCAGCAAATTGCACCAGATCGCGGTTTTTCTGGGTGTCGAAATCTCCGCCCTTTTCGAGGGGGTGCACACGTCCGATTCTCCGGGAAGGATCGAGCTGAGCCCGGAGGCTTACGAATTGGCGGTCAACTATGACAGGCTTCACTCGCCGGCGGGCAAGGAGGCAGTCAAAACGATTCTGACGTTGATGGGCGCGGAAAAGGCTGTCTGACGCGTTGAGACGTCAAACGCCTGCTTCAAAGCAGTTTCGATTTTCTAGTGAAGCTCGCGCTCGTGCAGCGCGACGAGCAGTTCGTCCTGCGTGTGATGCCCGGCTTCGTAGAGATCGATCGCGACACTGGCGATCGATAGCCCCTGCTGGCTGCGCAGCTTGATGTTGCGCTCCGCACACCAAGTATAAAGTGCGCCGGCAAGGACGTCGATGTCGTCCCGCTGAAAGGACAAGGAGGCTGCTGCCGTCATGGTAGTGACCTTTGATTAGTTGTTCCCCAGTATTCCACGGCTAGGAAGGCTGCTATTTCGGCAAGTTGCAAGCAGCATCAGCAGCCTGCGTTAACGCTGGCCATATTGGTTGCTCGTCATGTTTCAAATTGAAACACAAGTCACCCTTCGGCGGGGGCGGCGCCGATAGCGTGCGATTTTGGACCATGCCTAGATTTCTCAACTAAAGCCCTGGCATCGATCACGCTTCGAGCTTTCGTATTCAAAGTCCGAGTTTCGATCTGTGCAACTCGGCAAACAAAAAGCCGGGAGAAAGTCTCCCGGCTTCGATTTAAATACTGTCGCTGACCTCAGCCTTCGAAGAATTCCTTCATCCGGGCAAAGAAGCCCGTTGATTCCGGATTGTTCTCCCTCGAAGAAAGCTGCTCGAATTCCTGCAACAGTTCGCGTTGGCGCTTGGAGAGCTTCTGCGGCGTCTCGATCTGGATCTGGATGTAGAGGTCACCCGTCTGACTTGAGCGCAGCACGGGCATGCCCTTGCCCTTGAGACGGAACTGCTTGCCGGCCTGCGTCCCTTCCGGAACGGAGACCCGGGACTTGGTGCCGTCGAGCGTAGCGACATCGAAGGTCCCGCCAAGGGCTGCCGTCGTCATCGAGATCGGAACGGCACAATAGAGGTCCGCTCCATCGCGCTGATAGAATTCATGCGGCTTCACCGACAAGAAGATATAGAGATCGCCAGACGGCCCGCCTCGCGCCCCGGCTTCGCCCTCGCCCTGCAGGCGGATCCGCGTGCCGTCTTCGATACCGGCCGGGATATTGACGGAGAGCGAACGCTCTTCCGTCACGCGTCCCTGGCCATGGCACTTCGGGCACGGATCGGGGATGATCTGGCCGCGGCCGTGGCAGGTCGGGCAGGTCCGCTCGATCGAGAAAAAGCCCTGTGCGGCGCGAACGCGGCCGGACCCCTGACAGGTGCCGCAGGTTTTCGGCTGAGTACCCGGCTTGGCGCCCGAACCGGAGCAGACATCGCAGGTGATCGACGTCGGAACCCGGATTTGCGCCGTCTTGCCGGAGAAGGCCTCTTCCAGCGAGATTTCCATGTTGTAGCGAAGATCAGCGCCGCGTTCGCGTCCGCCCGAAGAGCGCTGTCGTCCGCGGCCGCCGCCCATCATCTCGCCAAAGATGTCCTCGAAGATGTCGGAGAAGCCACCACCGCCGGCAAAGCCCGCACCGCCACCGAAGCCGCCGGCACCCATGCCGCCGTGTTCGAAGGCTGCGTGGCCATAGCGATCATAGGCGGCCCGCTTCTGCGGATCCTTGAGGATTTCGTAAGCCTCGTTGATTTCCTTGAACTTGTGTTCCGCGGCCTGGTCATCTGGGTTCTTGTCCGGATGAAATTTCATCGCCAGCTTGCGGAAAGCGCTTTTCAGCTCTTTTTCGTCTGCCGTCCTAGCGACACCGAGCGTTTCGTAAAAGTCCGCTTTTGCCAATTTACACCCCGGAAATGGATTTCCGGCTGCCCTGAGGCAGCCGGATCGCAGTATTTAGCATAACCACCCTGCCGCGGATTACGCGGACTTTTTGCGGTCGTCGTCCTTGACTTCTTCGTAGTCGGCATCGACGACATTGTCATCGCCACCGGCTGCGGAGGCATCAGCCGTGCCGGCTTCAGCCTGCTGGGCTTCGTAGATCGCCTGCCCGAGCTTCATGGAAACTTCCATAAGGGTCTGCGTCTTCGCCTTGATGTCCTCAGCATCCGGATCGGTTGCTTCGGCTGCAGACTTCAGAGCGGCAATCGCGTCGGAGATCGCGGTGCGGTCGGCCTCGGAGACCTTGTCACCATAATCCTTCAGCGACTTTTCCGTGGAGTGGACCAAGCTCTCTGCCTGGTTCTTGGCTTCCACGGTTTCGCGGCGCTTCTTGTCTTCGGCGGCATGCGATTCGGCATCCTTGACCATCTTTTCGATGTCGGCGTCGGAAAGGCCGCCAGACGCCTGGATGCGGATCTGCTGTTCCTTGCCGGTACCCTTGTCCTTGGCCGAAACCTGAACAATGCCGTTCGCGTCGATGTCGAAAGTGACTTCGATCTGCGGAACGCCGCGCGGCGCCGGCGGAAGACCGACGAGGTCGAACTGGCCGAGCAGCTTGTTGTCGGCAGCCATTTCGCGCTCGCCCTGCGAAACGCGGATGGTAACGGCCTGCTGGTTGTCGTCAGCGGTCGAGAAGGTCTGCGACTTCTTCGTCGGAATCGTCGTGTTGCGTTCGATCAGACGGGTGAAGACGCCGCCGAGGGTCTCGATGCCGAGAGACAGCGGGGTTACGTCGAGAAGCAGGACATCCTTGACGTCGCCCTGCAGAACGCCAGCCTGGATGGCGGCGCCGAGAGCAACGACTTCATCCGGGTTGACGCCCTTGTGCGGTTCCTTGCCGAACAGCTGCTTGACGACTTCCTGGACCTTCGGCATGCGGCTCATGCCGCCCACGAGAACGACTTCGTCAATATCGGCGGGCGTAACGCCGGCATCCTTGAGCGCTGCCTTGCAGGGAGCGATCGTGCGCTGGACGAGATCGTCGACCAGGCTTTCGAGCTTGGCGCGCGTCAGCTTCAGCGTCAGGTGCTTCGGGCCGGAAGCGTCAGCCGTGATGAACGGCAGGTTGATTTCGGTCTGCTGCGAGGACGAGAGTTCGATCTTTGCCTTTTCAGCAGCTTCCTTGAGGCGCTGCAGGGCAAGCTTGTCGTTCTTCAGGTCGATGCCGTTGTCCTTCTTGAACTCGGCTGCGAGATATTCGACGAGACGCATGTCGAAGTCTTCACCACCGAGGAAGGTGTCACCGTTGGTCGACTTCACTTCGAAGACGCCGTCGCCGATTTCGAGGATCGAGATATCGAAGGTACCGCCGCCAAGGTCGTAGACGGCGATCGTCTTGCCTTCCTTCTTGTCGAGGCCGTAGGCGAGTGCCGCTGCGGTCGGCTCGTTGATGATGCGGAGAACTTCGAGGCCTGCAATCCTGCCCGCATCCTTCGTCGCCTGACGCTGCGCGTCGTTGAAGTAGGCCGGAACGGTGATGACGGCCTTCTCGACCTTCTCACCGAGATAGGATTCGGCTGTTTCCTTCATCTTCTGAAGGATCATTGCGGAGACCTGCGCGGGCGAATAGCCCTTGCCGTTGGCTTCGACCCAGGCGTCGCCATTGTCGCCCTTGACGATATTGAAGGGGACGAGGCTCTTGTCTTTTTCAACGGTTGGATCTTCGTAGCGGCGGCCGATCAGGCGCTTGACCGCGAAGAGGGTGTTCGTTGGGTTGGTGACGGCCTGGCGCTTCGCCGGCTGGCCGACAAGGCGTTCGCCGTCGTCGGTAAATGCCACCATGGAAGGGGTCGTGCGCGCGCCTTCCGCATTTTCAATGACCTTCGCGTCCTTGCCGTCCATGACAGCGACGCAGGAATTTGTTGTTCCGAGGTCGATACCAATTACTTTTGCCATGTCATTTACTCCTTGAAGCAAGCTGTCGGAACCCGAAAAGGCATTTCCCTGACAGCCCCTTACGGGATGGGGTCTCCGGAATTAACGCAATCGTGATTGCGGTGATGCGGGGTATATAAGGAGCGGTTTTCTGGACTGCAAGGCGGGAAATACCCGAGATCCAGCAAAGCGAACGTGTTGCATTCACTTTCTATAAGGGATCGAGCTGCCAGGCTCCTTCGGGTGTCTGCAGTTTTCATCCCCGGGCGCCGTGTGCCGACAGTAGAGCGCTGGCTATTGCCCCATGATGAGATCGAGCAGCGTGGTCCGACGCGGCTGAACGGAAGACGTCGATGACGGACCGCCGATCTCTTCCGGCGGCACAACATTTCCATAACCACCGTCGGGTCCGATGTCGCCAGGCGGAACCGGTCCTCCTTGCGTCGCGATGGCCTGCTGTTGCTGGCCAGGTGGAGGAGGAAACCGCCTCTGCTCCTCGGCGCTATCCCCGCCGCCGAAAACACCGGAAATGATTCCGCCGATCGTCGTTGGCTGCTCCTGCATCGGTTGGGGTTCTCCCTGGACCATCGGTTGATTACCGAGGCCATTCGGGTCCGCGATGAATTGGCCGCTGCCGAATAGAGGAGCCGGAGAAAGACCCTTATGCGCGGCAATCATGAATTCCTGCCATGCCTTCGCAGGCAAGCCGCCGCCGGTGACCTTCTTCATCGGCGTGCCGTCGTCATTGCCGAACCAGACGCCGGTCGTCAGATTGCTGGTGAAGCCGACAAAGAGGGCGTCCCGGGAGTTCTGCGTCGTGCCCGTCTTGCCGGCCGCCTGCCAACCGGGAATCTTGGCGGCTTTGCCTGTCCCTGTTTCGATCGTGCCCATCATCATGGCATTCATGTTGGCGACGACGGCTTCTGACAGAACGCGTGGCGGGTTGTCATAGGTGTTCTCGTAGAGCACCTTGCCGTCGGCCGTTGTCACCCGCCGGATCACGTGGGGCGTTGCCTTGTAGCCGCCGTTCATGAAGGCGGCATAGGAGGCCGTCAGCTCCATGAGCGACACTTCCGATGTGCCAAGTGCGATCGAGGCATTCGGCTGCAGTTCGGTCTCGATGCCGAGACGGTGGGCAAGCTTGATGACCTGCTCCGGCCCGTCGTACATCACCAGCTGGGCGGCGACCGTGTTCAGCGATTTCGCAAGCGCCGTTGCGAGCGTTACCTCGCCATTGTATTTCTTCTCGTAATTCTCGGGCGTCCAGTTGCCGATACGGATCGGCGCGTCGTTGAAGACGGAAAACGGCGTCAAACCCTTTTCAAGTGCAGCGGCATAAACGAAGGGTTTGAAGGAGGAGCCAGGCTGACGCTTTGCCTTGACGGCGCGATTGAACTGGCTTTCGGCATAGTCCCTGCCGCCGACGAGCGCCCGGATTGCCCCCGTGCCATCGATTGAGACGAGAGCCGCCTGCGAAGCGACGAGCTTTGCGCCCTCTTTGCGAAGAATATCGTTCAGCGACTGATCGGCCTTCTTCTCCAGCCCCTTGTCGATTGTCGTATCGACGATGAGGTCTTCCTTGACGTCGCCGATCAGGCCCGGCAGTTCGTCCATAACCATATCGGCCACATACTGGCCAGCGCCGGACCAATAGCTTTTCGCCTTGGAGGGCGCCTGCGTCATCGCCGTCTTCACTTCGTCGTCGGTAATGTAGCCCTGGTCCCGCATGGCCAGCAGCACCACCTGCGCGCGGGCATTGGCAGCTTCCGGATCACGCGCCGGCGAAAGGCGCGACGGCGCTTTGACGAGGCCGGCAAGCAAGGCCGCTTCGCCAAGATTCACGTCCCGTGCCGACTTGTTGAAGTAACGGCGTGCTGCCGCCTCCACGCCATAGGCGTTCGAGCCGAAATAGACGCGGTTCAGATACATCGCAAGGATCTGGTCCTTGGTGTATTTCTGCTCGAGCCAGAAGGAGAGCAGCACCTCCTGCACCTTGCGCTCCAGCGTGCGCTCCGGCGAGAGGAACAGGTTCTTGGCGAGCTGCTGCGTCAGGGTCGAGCCGCCTTGGATCGGCTGGCCGGTCAGATTGTTGATGAAGGCACGCGCCAGCCCCATCGGGTCAACGCCGAAATGCGAGTAGAAGCGCCGGTCCTCGATCGCCACGATCGCCTGCGGAATGTAGGGCGACATCTGATCGAGCGAGAGTGCCTCGCCGCCGGTGGCGCCGCGATTGGCGATCACGCTGCCGTCGACCGAAGTGATCTTGACGTTCGGCGGCCTGTCTGGGATCGCCCAGGTGCTGGCGCTCGGCATGCGCGAGCCGTAATAGAACACGAGGCCCGCAACGCCGATGCCGGCCCAGATACCGAGGACGATGCACCAGTAGATGACCCGGCGCAGAAAAGCGAAGAGCCCGCCGCCGTCCCGCTCCGGGGGGGCGCGCCTTTCGCGGCGCCTGCGTTCAGGAGCGCGGTTGCGGGATGGTTTTTGGGCTGGGCGTTTGGCGCCACGGCGGCCGTCGATGCGGTCTTCATCATCCAGCGCGAAATCGTCGTCGTCTTCATAGCGGTCGCGGCCGCCGAAGGACGGTTCGATTCTATCGCGTGATCTGCCTCTGCCTGCCATTCCGGACGGTCGCACCCCATATGTCGCGAACGCACGCCCTTGCGCGCAATCATCCGGTTGGAGTGTAAATACGGCGATTTAAGGGGTGGTTAAGACCGGGAACGAGTGACCTCAGCCGAGCTTCAGCCCAGGGATTTTCGCATAGCTGCCATTCGTTGCGATTGTCACAAAACTGACATATATCGCGCCATCTTGCGCCGAATAAATAAGCAATAAGCGCAGTAGCTAGGCATTATCGATGAATACTTATCCTGAAAGAATCGACGAAAACAGGCTCCGCGAGATCTGGACCGCCCATGAATTTGCCCGGCAGTCCCGATTGAGCAAGATGGAAGAAAGCCGATTGAAGATGCTGCATGGTCCGCTTGCGAGAGGCACCAACTCGTAACAAGCGGCACGAACAACTGCCCCTCGGTAATTGGGAACCTTTAGGTCCTCTGCTCGTTTATTTGAGAGCGGGACAGCCCTCAAGTCCCGCAAAGATCGGCCGTTTCCCCTCAAGGCGTGCCGATCGAAATCAGGCCCGGTGGCTCTTTCGGAGCGCCGGGCTTTTTCCATTCGGGTGAAGTGGACGGCGGCATCTCTGCCGCCTAGGTCTGTTAGTCGCGGCAAGCCGGATCGCCCGGGCAAACGGGACGCCTTGGCCGGCCGCCATCGCCGCCGCGATTGCGGTTGCCGCCATTGTCCTGACGCTCGAAATTGCGGCGATCGCGATCGAATTCCTGGCGCCGGCCCCTGTCCGAACCCGTGTCGACATCGGGCCTGCGTTCAAAGCCACGGCCGAAATTCTGCGGGCGATCGCTATCCAGCCTTCGTTGGATATCGGGGCTACGCTCGGGACGACGATTGAAATCCCGACGCTCGGGACTACCGAAGTCGGGGGATATGCCAGGGCTTCGGTTAAAGCTGGGCCGGCGATCCGGTTCCCGGTCGAAATCCGGGCGCCGACCCGGTCCTGGTCTGGATTCGAAATCAGGTCCGCGGCTGGGGCCGCGATAGACGTTCGGACCGCGGCTCCAGCGGTCGCGGTAGCGGTAGAAGTCGCGGTTGCGGTAATGGCGATCCCAGTAGTTGCCAAAGCTGAAGACCACCACCGGAATACCGAGCGGGCGATAATATTCGGGTCCGAGGTAAACGCGGCGCTCCTGGTAAATGGCCTGGACATAGCGACCATGCACCCAACCGCGGCCACCGTAGAACTCCACGTCGCACCATGGTGTATCGGCAAGGCAGCCGTAAATTTCAACGGATTCGCCTGCGGGGATCACGGCGACGGCCGGGTAGCCGGTGCTCGGGCCGGCGCGCATATTAACGTTCGCCGTTGCGAAGCCTTCCGCCGCCTGGGCGATAGCGGGGGCAAGCAGCAGCATGCCCGCGGCGGCAATCTTCAAAAGGGTGGTTTTCACGTTTCAACTCCCAAGGTGGGTGTGCGCGCATGCCACACCGTTTTTGTTCTTGCTCCGGCTTTGTGCCGGTTCGTGACATAGCTAAGCGCTTGCCGATTTCCTCGGCAATCATTCACTTTGTCTTCAATGATTTATAACAAGTCACTTATGAACGCAGCTTGAATGGAAGAAGCTGAAATGTCTGGGAGGCCTTGAAATCGCCGGAACGGCTTCCGATATGAGGTTCAACAGATTGCAGCCGTCGGAAGCTGTGCGCGCTTCGAGCGAGCCTAATTCCGATCATGAGCCTTCTCCCTCCGATCGCTCCGGCTGCAGAGTCCGCTTTCTCCTTGACCACGGATGTACTGGCATCGAAGCGAGCGGATGACGAAAGGCCGGTTTTAACCGGCCTTTTTGTTTGTCTGTACGGCGTGCTCCGGTAAATCGCGAGGCACGCTTTTTTATCTTCAGGCTGCCAGGGCTTCGAGGATGCGCACCCAGGAGCGGATGCCCTTGTGGTAGGAGGCAAGCTCGTATTTCTCGTTCGGCGAATGGATTCTATCGTCGGAAAGACCAAAACCGACGAGCAGGGACTCCATGCCAAGCATCCGCTGGAAATCGCCAACGATCGGGATAGAGCCGCCCATGCCGATGACGACGGCGGGTTTCGGCCATTCGTCGGAAAGCGCGTTCTTCGCCTTGGTGATCACCGGAGAATCGTAGGAGAGGTGAATCGCCGGCGAGCCGCCATGGGCATGGAACTCGACCGAGCAATCGGCCGGAACCTTCGAGCGCACATAGGTTCGGAAAGTCTCTCTGATCTTGGCCGGATCCTGCTTGCCGACAAGGCGGAAGGAGACCTTGGCGGATGCCTTGGCGGCAATCACCGTCTTGAAGCCTTCCCCGGTATAGCCACCCACTATGCCGTTGACTTCGGCCGTCGGACGCGCCCAGGTGAGCTCCAGGACCGAGCGGCCCTTTTCGCCTGAGGGTACCGACAGACCGACCTGGCCGAGGAAGCTTTCTGCGGTCTGGCCGAGCTTCTCCCACGAGGCCTTGATGTTTGCTGGGGTTTCCTCGACGCCGTCGTAGAAGTTCTCAAGCGTAATGCGGCCGGTTTCGTCATGAAGCCCGGCGAGGGCTGCCGTCAGCACATGGATAGGGTTCGCCGCTGCACCGCCGAAGAGGCCAGAATGCAGGTCGCGGTCGGCCGCCGTCACCACGACTTCTTCGCCGACAAGGCCGCGAAGCGCAGCGGCAATAGCCGGGGTATCGCGGTCCCACATGCTGGTGTCGCAGACAAGCGCATAGTCAGCCTTCAACTCGGCGGCATTCGCCTCGAGGAAGGGCTTGAGCGACGGAGAACCGGATTCTTCCTCCCCTTCGAAGAGGATCGTGATGCGGCAGGGGAGCGAGCCGTTGACCTCCTTGTAGGCGCGGCAAGCTTCGACGAAGGTCATCAACTGACCCTTGTCGTCTGCGGTGCCGCGGCCGGTCAGGATTTTGCGGCCGTTTTCCACCTCCTTGATGGCGGGCTCGAAGGGATCGTTCTCCCAGAGCTCGATCGGATCGACCGGCTGAACGTCATAGTGGCCGTAGAACAGCACATGCGGCGCATCGGCGCTGGCGCCGGCATGATGCGCAACCACCATCGGGTGACCGGGGGTGTCGCGGGTGGAGGCTTCGAAGCCCAGCATCTTCAAATAGGCGACCAGCCATTCGGCTGCCTTGCGGCAATCGGCTTTGTAAGCCGGATCGGTCGAGATCGATTTGATACGCAGCAACTCAAACAGGTTTTCGAGGCTCGAACCGAGATTCTGATCCGCCCGCGAGAGTACCGGGGTAATGTCCGTCATTGTCGACTCCTTTCGAAATTGGCCGGACGATAGACCAAAGGCTGGCGCGTTTCGAGCAGGAAAAACGGAATTTTGGAAGGCGTGAACGCACGGTTCTCCGGCGCCGGGACAGCGGGGGGCTGCCTCAGGGATGCAAGCCTGCGGCTGTCGCTGGGCCGTTCTGAGCGATCAGATTTTCTTGGCGTTTTCGAGAAGGCGGCGGATGTACTCCAGCATCAGCTCCCGCTCGAAGGTTCTGAACCCGTCGAAAAGCGCCAGGTCCGCTTCCCGCGCTATCTTTACCGCCTCATCCTCCATCGCTCGTGCATTGGGCGTCAGGAAGATCAATTGCGCCCGCTTGTCGGAAGGGTGCGGTTTGCGCTCAATAAGGCCATCGCGTGCCATTCGTGCAAGCGTATTGGCCATTGTCGCCTGTTCGATATCGACGCGTTCGAGCAATTGCTTCTGCGTCAGGCCATCCTCGGCCCAAAGTTCGAGAAGAATCGGGAATTGGCCGGGAGAAAAGCCGAGCCCTGCCGCTCGCTGCTGCAGCGAGCGGGCAAACCCCTTGGCCAGCTGGCTGGCAAGGTAAGCTCCCGAGTCTATCCTTTTAAATCCCATGATTGTAGTTAGACGCAAAAACGGATCCGAAACAATGCAACAAATTGTATGCGATGAACCAAATTCGCCGTTGCGCGCGAAATGAGCATTGGTTGAAGAACAAAAGCCGCCATGGCCTGGAGGTGGACCACGGCGGCTTTAAATGGGGACAAAGGCCCGGAGAGGGGGATAAGGCCTTTGTCCAAGTCTGATGCGGCGGGGGACAAGCCGGTGATCAGACCCTCGGCGCGATCAAACGCCGGTAGATCTGATTTGTGACCGGGAATGTGGTTTTTCAAGGGAAGTCGGCCGAACTGCTAATTACAAATTGGTAACAGTTCGGTGAGCCATGAAATCGCGTGCTGCCGAACTTTATATGGATTTCGCCGGGCCGCCACGCTATCCATGCAACCATGAAAAAAGGCGATCATCTCTTCCTCGTTGACGGCTCGGGTTTCATCTTCCGGGCGTTCCATGCCCTGCCGCCGCTGACGCGCAAATCCGACGGCCTGCCGGTCGGCGCCGTCTCCGGCTTCTGCAACATGCTATGGAAGTTGTTGACCGATGCGCGCGATACGTCGGTCGGGGTCCCGCCGACGCATTTTGCGGTTATCTTCGATTATTCCGCAAAGACCTTCCGTAAGGATCTGTTCGATGCCTACAAGGCGAACCGTTCCGCACCGCCCGATGAGCTGATACCGCAGTTCGGGCTAATCCGCGAAGCAACGCGCGCCTTCAACCTGCCCTGCATCGAGACGGAGGGCTTCGAGGCAGACGACATCATCGCCACCTATGCCCGGCAGGCGGAAGCGGCCGGCGCTGACATCACGATCGTCTCTTCGGACAAGGATCTGATGCAGCTCGTCACGCCGAATGTCCACATGTACGACAGCATGAAGGACAAGCAGATCGGCATTCCGGACGTCATCGAGAAATGGGGCGTGCTGCCCGAAAAGATGATCGACCTGCAGGCGATGACCGGTGATTCGGTCGACAATGTCCCCGGCATTCCCGGCATCGGCCCGAAGACTGCAGCACAGCTTCTTCAGGAATACGGCGACCTCGACACGCTTCTGGACCGTGCGCACGAGATCAAGCAGGAAAAGCGCAGGCAGACGATTCTGGAAAATGCCGACAAGGCGAGGCTTTCGCGCGAACTGGTCAGGCTGCGCACCGATGTGCCGCTAGAGCTTGGCCTGGATGACCTCGTTCTCGAAGTGCAGAACGGCCCGAAGCTGATCGGCTTCCTCAAGGCGATGCAATTTAACTCGCTGACGCGCCGCGTGGCGGACGCTTGCGATTGCGATGCGAGCGCCATCGAGGTGGCCGACGTGAAGGTCGAGTGGGGTCCTGCCGCACGCGGGCCCGATCTCGATGCGGCTGAACCGGAACCGGTTGCGGGCGGCATTCCTGACATCGAGGGTCCATCAGTGCCGGTTCCAGGCAGAGCGAAGCCGGCGGCGCGCGGCTTCAGCCCGGCCGACCTTGCCAATGCTCGAGCCGCAACCTTTGCGACCCTGCCGTTCGATCGCTCTTCCTATGTGACGATCCGCGACCTCGCGACGCTCGATCAATGGATTGCCGATGCCCGGGACACCGGCCTGGTGGCTTTCGAAACGCAGACGACGTCGCTTGATGCGATGCAGGCCGAGTTGGTCGGCGTCGCGATGGCGATTGCCGACAATGAAAAGGACCCGGCGGGCGCACGGATCCGGGCGGCCTACGTGCCGCTCGGGCATAAGAGTGGCGTCAGCGATCTTCTCGGCGGTGGGCCGGCGATCGACCAGATCCCGATGCGGGATGCTTTGCCACGGCTAAAAGCGCTACTTGAGGACGAGTCCGTTCTCAAGATCGCGCATGACCTGAAATACCATTACCTGCTGATGAAGCGTTATGGCGTCGAAACCAAGAGCTTCGACGACGCGATGCTGATGTCCTATGTGCTCGACGCCGGACCTGGTGGCCATGGCATGGACGCGCTTGCCGAGAAATTCCTCGGCCATAATCCGATCACCTACAAGGACGTGGCAGGCAGCGGCAAGGCGAACGTGATATTCGACCTCGTCGATATCGATCGCGCAACGCAGTATGCCGCCGAAAACGCAGATGTGACGCTCCGGCTTTGGAGTGTGCTGAAACCGCGGCTCGCCGCAACCAGACTGACAGCCGTCTACGAGCGCCTGGAGCGGCCGCTGCTGCCGGTTCTGGCGCGTATGGAGGAGCGCGGCATCACCGTCGACCGGCAGATTCTTTCCCGCCTTTCGGGCGAACTGGCCCAGGGCGCCGCCCGGCTGGAAGACGAAATCTACACGCTGGCCGGCGAGAAGTTCACGATCGGCTCCCCGAAGCAGCTTGGCGATATTCTCTTCGGCAAATTGGGCCTTGCAGGCGGCAGCAAGACGAAGACCGGGCAATGGTCGACTTCGGCGAGCGTTCTGGAAGATCTGGCCGCTGCCGGTTTCGAGCTGCCGCGCAAGATCGTCGATTGGCGTCAGCTGACCAAGCTGAAATCCACCTATACCGATGCGCTGCCGGGATACGTGCATCCGCAGACGAAGCGCGTCCATACGTCCTATTCGCTCGCCTCAACGACAACGGGGCGGCTTTCGTCCTCCGAACCGAACCTGCAGAACATTCCGGTGCGCACCGCCGAAGGTCGCAAGATTCGCACCGCCTTCATCTCCACCCCCGGCCACAAGCTGGTTTCGGCGGACTACAGCCAGATCGAGCTGCGCGTGCTTGCCCACGTCGCCGAGATCCCGCAGCTGACACAGGCATTCGCTGACAGTATCGATATTCATGCAATGACCGCCTCCGAAATGTTCGGCATTCCGGTCGCCGGCATGCCATCCGAGGTGCGCCGCCGGGCCAAGGCAATCAACTTCGGCATCATCTATGGCATTTCCGCCTTCGGTCTTGCAAACCAGCTCTCGATCGAGCGGTCGGAGGCGGGCGATTACATCAAGAAATATTTCGAACGCTTCCCCGGCATCCGCGACTACATGGAGAGCCGGAAGCAGATGGCGCGCGACAAGGGCTATGTCGAAACCATCTTCGGCCGGCGAATCAACTATCCGGAGATTCGCTCGTCCAATCCTTCAGTGCGCGCCTTCAACGAGCGTGCCGCAATCAATGCGCCCATCCAGGGCTCGGCGGCCGATATCATCCGCCGGGCCATGATCAAGATGGAACCGGCCCTTGCCGAAGCGGGCCTCGCTGATCGGGTGCGTATGCTCTTGCAAGTGCACGACGAACTGATTTTCGAAGTCGAGGACAGCGACGTCGAAAAGGCGATGCCGACCGTCGTTTCCGTTATGGAAAATGCCGCCATGCCTGCTCTGGAAATGCGGGTGCCCTTGAAGGTCGACGCACGCGCCGCGACCAACTGGGACGAAGCGCACTAAGCGCTTCGTCCGTCTAGCCTCAAAGATTTTTCTTTGAGGCTAAAACATTGCAAACGCTGGCTATTGTGTTCCATTTGCGTGTCACTTTGATGCGGCTGGAAGGAACTTGTTAACCTTCATTTTCTAATCCCATCGGGTCAGAAATTAAGTGAGCAGGTAGCGGTCGCATGCGTTTTCCCAGAACGAACTTGACGGATGCCGGAGACTTTCCTTCTTCGGAGACAGACGTAGAGCATGCGGGCGAAGAAGCGTACGTTCCTCCGGCCGCTCCGATCTGGCAGAGCAATTTCACGCTTGCGCCGAACGTGCGCTTTACGCGCACGCCCGAAAACCTGATCAGCAAGCGCCGCATGGCCGAAGAGCCGATCAGCAAGCATCGCACTCCGACCGAGCCGGTACAGCCGGATCGCGAGGAAATCGTCGAACAGCAGGCTATTCATGTCGAGCCCGCCGCGCCGATCAGGGTCGACGTGCCGTTCGACATTTACCTGCCGGAAGCCGAGCCGTCTGTTCCGCACGTCGTTCATGTTGCGGAGGTTGCCGAAGTTCGGACCGACCTGGAATTCCGTGCATCATCTGAGCTTTCAGCCATTTCCGACTTCGCCTTCTGGGAAGTCATGGCCTTCGAGGAGGCTGTTGCTTCCGCCCCGGTTGTCGTTCCGCCTGTTGCAGTGCGGAAGATCGAGATCTCGCCGGAGGCGATCGTATCGCGCTTCCGCGTGATGGAATGGCGCCCTGGAGGGCAATTGCGAGAGCCGATTATTATACCGGCTGCGGCACCTGCCGCTCCTTCGCCGATAGAGTCCAGCCCGCACGAAGCTGCGCCCGCGGCCAGCCCGGCTGCCACTCCGGAGATTCTAGCAATCCAGCCGATCGCACCGATGCCGACGCGCGTGCACGCAGCCGCACCGCTTGCCCCTGCGCCGCGCGCAGTAACGCAGAAAGTCATCCCGGCAAACATCGACCCGTCCGGCTACGAATTTCCGTCACGGTCGCTGCTGCAGGAGCCGCCCGAGCGTTTCGGCGAGATCATGTCGCAGGAAACGCTGGAGCAGAATGCAGGGTTGCTTGAAAGCGTGCTGGAGGACTTCGGCGTCAAGGGTGAAATCATCCATGTCCGTCCCGGTCCGGTCGTCACGCTTTACGAATTCGAACCCGCGCCCGGCGTGAAGTCGTCGCGCGTCATCGGCCTTGCCGACGATATCGCCCGCTCGATGTCGGCGCTGTCGGCGCGCGTTGCCGTCGTTCCCGGCCGCAACGTCATCGGCATCGAACTGCCGAACGCGGTGCGCGAAACGGTCTACTTCCGCGAGATGATCGAAAGTCCCGATTTCGAGAAGAGCGGCTACAAGCTCGCCCTTGGTCTCGGCAAGACGATCGGCGGCGAGCCGGTGATCGCGGAGCTGGCGAAGATGCCGCACCTGTTGGTCGCCGGCACCACCGGCTCCGGCAAATCCGTCGCCATCAACACGATGATCCTTTCGCTGCTCTACCGCATGACGCCGGAGCAGTGCCGGTTGATCATGGTCGATCCGAAGATGCTGGAGCTTTCCGTCTATGACGGCATCCCCCACCTGCTGACGCCTGTCGTCACCGATCCGAAGAAGGCCGTCATGGCCCTCAAATGGGCCGTGCGCGAGATGGAGGAGCGGTATCGCAAGATGTCGCGTCTCGGCGTGCGCAATATCGACGGCTACAACGGCCGTGTGGCCCAGGCCCGCGAAAAGGGCGAGACGATCCACATCATGGTCCAGACCGGCTTCGACAGAAGCACGGGCGCGCCGATCGAAGAACAGCAGGAAATGGACCTGACGCCGATGCCCTACATCGTCGTCATCGTCGACGAGATGGCCGACCTGATGATGGTCGCGGGCAAGGAGATCGAAGGCGCAATCCAGCGGCTTGCCCAGATGGCGCGCGCTGCTGGCATTCATCTGATCATGGCGACGCAGCGTCCGTCCGTTGACGTCATCACCGGCACGATCAAGGCCAATTTCCCGACCCGCATCTCCTTCCAAGTGACATCGAAGATCGACAGCCGCACGATCCTTGGCGAACAGGGCGCCGAGCAGTTGCTCGGCCAGGGCGACATGCTGCACATGCAGGGGGGCGGCAGGGTTTCCCGTGTCCATGGGCCGTTCGTCTCCGACCACGAAGTCGAAAAGGTCGTCGCACATCTGAAGACCCAGGGCCGTCCGGAATATCTCGAGACCGTCACGGCCGACGAAGAGGAAGAGGACGAGGTCGAAGACGGTGCCGTCTTCGACAAGAGCGCAATGGGCTCGGAAGATGGCGATGAGCTCTACCAGCAGGCGGTCAAGGTCGTGCTGCGCGACAAGAAGTGCTCGACCTCCTACATCCAGCGCCGCCTCGGCATCGGCTACAATCGCGCCGCTTCGCTTGTCGAGCGCATGGAGAAGGAAGGCCTCGTGGGCCCTGCAAACCACGTCGGCAAGCGCGAGATCGTTTCGGGGCGAGGAGATGGCGAGTAGAGCGATAACGGATTCGTCGAGGACCTGGCCCCCTCATCCGACCCTTCGGGCCACCTTCTCCCCGCTGGGGAGAAGGGACTTGCGGCATACTCGACATCCCCCTCTCCCCAAGGGGAGAGGGCAGGGTGAGGGGGCCAAGCTCCGCGACGTCTAAAGTTTGAGCTCAGCCAGCCGCACAGTTTCCACGACAAACTCGCCTTTTCCGCCCGTATAGAAATCCCAGTCGCCGTTGGCCTCGGTCGCCAACTGCCGTTTCAGTGCCGCATACTCCGCTGCCCTCCCGGGATGCGCTCGCAGGTAATCGCGAAACAAAATCCTCTCCCGATGCGCCACGTTGTCCGGCCCGCAAAGATAGAGCCGAAATCCATATCCCTCACGGTCCCGCGTGAAAGCCCAGCGGCCAGCGCCGTGCAGATCGCCGTGAAAGGCGAAATCCCCCATTTGCACTCGTTCGATTGCTGCGGGCAGAACGGCATCGGAAACCATCACGGCATCGAGATCGATCTTCGGCTTGGCGGCAAGACCGGGCACCGCGGTGCTGCCGATATGTTCGACACGGAGCAGGAGATCGCCGAGCCGATCAGAGACCTCCGCGCGCATCTCGGCAAAGAGCAGCGGCCAGGACGGATCGTAATCCACCACTTTAATGGCGCGCATGCTCCTCCCGATCTGATTAGTGCACTTCCTTCAGGAACTCGTTGATCACATCAAGGATCTTGCGCTCGGCCTCTTCAAGCGAGCCGCTGTTGTCCAGTTCGGTCACGTTGTAGTCGCCGCGTACGGTCAGTGGGCCGCGCGCCAGGCGAGCCATGATGTCCTCATGGGTCTCGCGCCCGCGGGTCTCGAGACGGGCAGCCAGAACGTCCGGGCGGGCCGTCACGTTGATGACCTTAAGCCGCGGGAAAACGGCCTTGAAGTGGTGAAGTGCAGAGCGGGAGCCATTGGCGATCACCAGATGGCCCTTGCCCAGCGCAACGGAAACCTCCGCGGGAATGCCGTATTTCAAGCCGTGCGCTTCCCACCATACGGCAAAGCTGCCGGATTGCTCCATCGAGGCGAACCCGGCATCGGAAACGGAGAGATGGCCCTCGCCGCCTGCGCCGCCGTCTCGGGTGATGACACGGCGGACGAAGTGTACGTCGGCGCGGCCTGAAAAATGCTTGGCCGCCAGCGCCATCAGCGTGTCCTTGCCGGCGCCGCTCGGCCCGACGACGACAACCATGATGCCGTGTTCGGTGCCGGGTACTGCGTGGGGTTCGTGCGAGGGGATCATGCGACCCGGCGTCCTTCACGCCACACCGAACGGGTAACCGGCACACCTTCATCGCGGAAAACGCGGACCAGATCGGCACGCAGGCCGGTCTCGATACGGCCACGATCGTTGAGGCTCACCGTGCGCGCCGGCGTTGCCGTCACCATGGCGATTGCCTTCGGCAGCGAGATCGCCTCGACTTCGTCGGCGAGAATGAAAGGTGCGTACAGCAGGCTGAGCGGCACGTAGTCGGAGGAGAGCACGTCGAGCACACCGCGCTCGGCGAGATCACGGGCGGCTATATTGCCGGAATGCGACTTGCCGCGAACGATGTTCGGGGCGCCCATCAGCACGCTCATGCCATGCTCGTGCGATGCCTTGGCGGCATCGAAGCTCGTCGGGAACTCCGCAAGGCGCACGCCGTTTTCGATCGCCTCGTCGACATGGGCAAGCGTTGCGTCGTCGTGGCTCGCAACAGTTATCCCGCGCTCCTTGCAGACCTCTGCAATCGCGGTGCGGTGCGGAGTCGAATTGCGTGCCGATTCGCCGAGGCGCTTCTCGATGAACCGTGCGAACTGTTCGTCCGAAAGGCCGCGCTTCTTCTGGTAGTAGAAGATGTACTGGTCCATCGTCTGGAACTGGCGCTGGCCCGGCGCATGGTCCATCAGCGATACGAGGCGGACGTAGGGATCATTTTCGAAGTCGACGAAATGTTCCAGCACGTTATCGGCCGAAACCTCGCAGCGCAGGTGGATCAGGTGTTCAGCGCGAAGCCGGCCTTGCTCCTCGGCCTTCTGAATGGCGTCGGCCATGTCGCGCATTTCACCATGCTCGAAACCGCCGTCTTCGTCCGCGCCCATGCGCAGGCAGTCGAACACCGTCGTGATGCCTGAAGTGACGATCTGGGCGTCATGGGCCTGGATGGCAGCCGTCTTGTTCCAGCGCAGGCCCGGGCGCGGCGAATAATGGCCCTCGAGGTGGTCGGTATGAAGTTCGACAAGGCCGGGGATCAGGTAATCGCCTTCGAAATCCTCTCCGATTGCCGAATTGCCTTCAGAAATATCGGCAATCTTGCCGTCGCGGATCAAAAGCGAGCCGTCGACGATCTCGTCCTCAAGGACGATGCGTGCGTTGGAAAGGACAGTCTCTCTGGTCATATCGTCGACTTTCAACGTTCGGCGCCGGCAAGCGGCAGCCAGGAATGAATTTTAAACGGCCCGCCCCGCTCTTCCTCAGTGAAGACCGTAAGGCTGGAAATGGAAAGCGGCCGGCCCGTGAAGGCGGCAAAACGTCTTTCCAGGATCGATCTCATCAGCGTCGAGCGCTCTTCTGGTACCTGCCCCGTCAGCGTCATGTGGAAACCGAAGTCCTCCATTACATAGGGATAACCCCACCGCATGAGGTTGGCGCGCTGGCTTTCCGTCAGCTTTTCCGGATTCCTCCTGGCAATGTCGGCTTCAGAAAGGGATGCCCGAAACGGCTCGAACGATTTTACCACGCTTGCAGCGAAATCCTGAAGCGGCGTATGCGGAGAACCCGGGACGAGCGCAAAGAACCGGCCGAGTTGACCGAGGATGAGTTCAGGAATTTCAAACGCCGGCGTGCGGGCGGCGAAATCTTCGACGACAGCCATGAAGTCTTTTTCGGTTACCGAGGAGGCAAGTGCAAAAGGTGCCTTGATCGTCGCATGAAAGCCGTAGCGGCGGGGGTCCGCCGTCAGCTCGAACTGTTCGGCGGCTGGCATCCCTTCTTCTTCAGAAGCCGGATAAGTTTGGCCGGTAAATGCATCGCGACCGAGCCAGATCGAAGCCGCACCGGTCAGGGGATCGTCCTTCGGCGGCGTGAAATAGAGTGCGTAACGCAAGGTCTTGTCCTGAAAATATGTTCAAGTCGGGAGCCGCAATGTCAGCGATTTGGCAGCGCCCCGCAAGCAGGCTCCCGGCTAAAAGATTTCCATGACAGAATGATGATGGCGCGGTGGCGCCAACATCTTTTTTAAGGCGTCTTCGTGCCCATCAGACGATGGCGGAGCGCATTCGAGGCGCCATCGAACAAGAAGATGACGATCAGGATGAGGATCACCATGTAGGCGACGTTTTCCCAGTTGGCGTTGGTGCGCATCGCTTCCCAGAGCTTGAGACCGATGCCGCCGGCGCCGACTGCGCCAATGATCGTCGCGCCGCGCACATTCGATTCCCACTGGTAGAGCGTCTGGCTGACGATGACGGGGATGATCTGCGGGACAACGCCGTAGCGGTGCTCCAGCACAGTGGAGGCCCCGGTCGAGCGCACGCCTTCGCGCGGCTTGTTGTCGATGTTTTCGAGGCCTTCGGAGTAGAGCTTGCCGAGCGTGCCGGTCTCCGTGAGGAAGATCGCACCACTGCCGGCAAGTGGCCCGGGACCAAAGGCACGGGTCAGGAAGAGCGCCCAGATCAACATGTCGACCGAGCGCAGGAAGTCGAAGAAGCGCTTCAGAACCTGATTGAGCGCGCGGCTCGGCGTGATGTTGCGCGCTGCGAGGAAGGCAAGCGGGAAGGCCGCTACAGCGCCAAGCAGAGTGCCCAGAAACGCCATGACGATGGTCTGGAAGAGCTTGGTCCAGACGTCGCCGTGCTGCCATGCGCTGTTGTTCCAGATGTTGTCGAAGGCGAGCGACAGGTTGGACTGCTCGGGATCGATCCGCGGACCAGAAATGATGAGGCCGATCACCTCGCTCGCCGGCTTGTCGAAGAAGGGTGAGTGCGTGTCGAACACGAAGTTCGCCCAACCGAGGAAGCGTTTGCGAACCTTCACGCGGTCGGCCGAGATGCTGACTTCACCGGCAAACCCCAGGTCTGCAAGAACGTTGTCATCATAGACCGTCATCCATGACGGGATCTCTCCTTCGACCTTCAGAGCACCACCGGTAAAGTCGACCGGAACGGTGATCCCGTGCGCCGCGATGATCGTCTGGGTCTTGGAGATCGTGACCGTACGGCTGGTGCCGCTGACGGAAACAGTAAGGCTGCCGTCGGGATTGTTCACGACCCAATCGGGATGCGGATCGTCACCAAGCGGCGAGAAGCGCGGGTATTTGATGGTGATCTTGTCGCCGGAAATGCGGAATTCCGGCTGAACATCGTAGCTCACCCACTGGCTGAGGTAGATCCCGACACGCTCCCAATGGGCTTCGGCGATCATCTTCGGCAGATCAAAGAACCAGACCGCGTAGATGCTGTAGAGCAGCGCTCCGATGAAAAGCATCAAGCCGCCGAAACGTTGCCGGAAGGAGCGATGGAGAACCTCCGGGTACCGCGTTTCGATCTCGTGCATACGGTTTGCGTCGATCACCGTCATGGCAGCCTCAATGTTGCAGGAGGAAAGCGTGCTCGCCGACGAGACGGCGGCGGAGCCAGGCGGAGAACTGGTCGACGGCGACGATGGTCACGAAGAGCAGCAGAACGAGAGCGACGGTCTTTGCGCCGAACCCGCGCGAGATCGAAAGTTTCAGCTCCTCGCCGATACCGCCGCCGCCAACGGCGCCGATGATCGTCGAGGCGCGCACATTGATCTCGAGGCGCAGCAGCGCATAGGAGGCGAAGTTCGGCATGACCTGGGGCATGGCACCGAAGCGCACGCGCTCGAACCAGTTGGCGCCCACCGCCTTCATGCCTTCATCCGGCTTCATGTCGATGTTCTCGACGACCTCGTAGAAGAGTTTTCCGAGCGCACCGATCGTGTGCAAACTGACCGCAATGATCGCCGAGATCGAGCCGATCGAAAGGATTGCCGCGAAAAGACCGGCAATGACGATTTCCGGAAAGGCGCGCAGGAATTCCATGACGCGCTTGGTCGCGATGCGCGGCAGCCAGGAAGGCGTCATGTTGCGTGCGGCGATGAAGCTAAGCGGCGTGGCGAAAATGAATCCGATCAGCGTGGAAACGAGCGCGACGTTGATCGTGGTGATCATCAGCTCGAAGTATTCGGGAATATAGAAGTCGCCCCAGACATAGACACGGCCTTTGGCGAAGTTGAATTCCTCGCCACCCTTGTCGTTGGGGCTCGCTATGTCGAAAAGCGCGCGCCAGACATCGTCCCAGTCCTTCGGAATGAGCCAGTTCAGGAAGTCGAAGAGATGCGGCAGGCGCTCGAAGAAATGCCCGGCATTGCTCTCGTCGGCGAAGCGGACGGAAGCCACGAAGGCGACGAACAGAACGAGCAGGCCGAGACCCGTGTAGAGACGGCGGCGCGCCACCATCTTGCTCCAGGCGTCGCCGATGTCCTTGGCGCTTGGTTGAGCGCCTCGCATGTCGGAATGGGGATCGGCAAAGGTCATGGCATCTTCCGCTCGCTCGCAAGAAAAAGGGCGGCCACGACTGGCCGCCCCGCATTCATACTGGTCGATCAGCCGCCGATGGCAGCCTTACGAACGTCGATAACAGCGTTATAGAAGTCCGGGGTAACCTTGGAGTAGCCCTTGAAGTCGCCGCCTTCGAGAGCGGAGAAGCACTTGGCATCCTTTTCCGGAAGCTTCAGGAAGAAGTCCGTGAGCTTGGTCTGCCATTCAGCGCCGAGAGCGTTGCGAACGACGAGCGGGCCGTTCGGGATCAGCGGCGAACGCCATACTTCAACCAGCTTGTTCGGGTCGACAGCGCCCTTGTCGACTTCCTTGCGGAACGTGCCGGAGGTGTAGCCGTCCATGAAGTCGCCGAGGCCCGAGGAGTCATCGACCGCAACGTCGACCTTGCCGTCATAAGCAGCGAGCAGATTGTTTTCGTGACCGCCGTTAAACTGCGTGGAGGCGAAGAACTTGTCGTTCGGCTCGCCCGTGGTCTTCGGGATCTGCGTCAGCGGAACGAGGTAACCCGAGGTGGAGTCCGGATCGGCGTAGCCAAGCTTCTTGCCCTTGGCGTCCTGGATGGTCTTGATGCCGGAGGACTTCAGGGCGAGACCGATCGAGTAGTAGCCGGTCGAACCGTCAGCCTGCTGAGTGGTCAGGATCGGGGTAACGGCGTTCGGGTCCTTGATGGCGACGGCCGCATAGCCGGAAGCGCCGAGTTCGGCGAAGTCGAGCGTGCCGCCGAGCAGGCCCTGGATGACGCCGTCATAGTCGGCGGCCGGGAACAGCGACACCTTCTCGAAGCCGAATTCCTGCTTCAGGTGATCGGCAAGGCAGGCATAGTTGCGCAGGCGATCGGTTTCGTTTTCCCCGCCGAGAATGCCGACGCGGAATTCCTTGAGGTCCGCAGCAGCGGCAGAGCCGGCAAGCGCCAGAAGCGCCGTGGCGGCAAAGAGTGCTTTCTTCAACATTGGTCTCTCCTGATTGACCGGTATTCCGGTCGTCTTGCTGTTACGAAGAAGTGTGCCCTTGACGCGGGCGCTCGATCGCGGCCGTCCCGTTCAGAGACCGGCCAGCGCCAGCGGTTGCAGGCCGGCGGATGCTTGAGCCGCGGCAGCCGCGGGAATATTGATCGATGTCGAGGTCATGGTTTCATCGATGCCGGCGCCGTCCTTGTCGGTGCCGTAGATTTCCTTGACGGCAGCCGCCGTCAGCTCCGAAGGCTTGCCGTCGAAAACGACGCGCCCGGCTGCCATGCCGACGATGCGCTCGCAGTAATTGCGCGCGGTATCGAGCGTATGCAGGTTGGTGATGACCGTGATACCTTCGCGCTCGTTGATGTCGCGCAGCGCATCCATGACGATCTTGGCGTTCAGCGGATCAAGGGAGGCGATCGGCTCGTCTGCGAGCACCATCTTTGGGTTCTGCATCAAGGCGCGTGCGATCGCCACGCGCTGCTGCTGGCCACCGGAAAGCGTCCCGGCCGTCTGCAGCGCCGTCTGCTCAATCCCAAGGCGCTCCAGAGCCGCAATCGCGTGAATGCGCTCCTCGCGGCTGAAGATATTCAAGAGGCTCAGCATCGTCGGGCGATGGTTGAGACGGCCGAGCATGACGTTGGTAAGAACGTCGAGGCGCGGAACCAGATTGAACTGCTGGAAGATCATCGCGCAGTCGCGCTGCCAGTGGCGCAATGCCTGCCCGCGAAGAGCGGAAACCTCGACACCTGCGAAGTGAATGGAGCCGGATGTCGGCTGCTGCAGGCGGTTGATCATACGCAGGAGGGTGGATTTGCCGGCGCCCGAGCGTCCGATGACGCCGACCATCTGCCCCTGAGGAATTGCCAGTGTCACGGAGTCGACAGCAGTCTTGTTACCAAAGCGGCGGGTGACATCCTTCAGCTCGAACATCATGCTCTTCCTCGCGTTTAAACCAGTGCGCCAGTGCATTAGTCCGGCTTCATGAAGCTCCAATGTCACTTTTATGTAACTGCTGTCACAATTGGCTTCATCGGCAGGTTTCAGTTGCTGTGCCGGCTAAGGAAATCCTCGGCCGAAAGCGTCCGGAAGTCATCGAGTACTGCGCGCAGCTTCGAATGCTCCCAATCCCACCAGGCAAGCTTGTCCATCCGCTCGCCGATTTCCTTGGGAAAGCGCTCGCGAATGAGCTTTGCAGGGACGCCGCCGACGATCGAATAGGGTGCAACATCCTTGGAGACGACCGCACCTGCGCCGATCACTGCGCCGTTGCCGACAGTGACGCCAGGCAGGATGGTGGCCCCATGGCCGATCCAGACGTCATGGCCGATAACCACCCGGTTTGAGCGCCGCCATGCGAAGAAATCGGTGTCCATGTCGGCGTCGGGCCAGTAGTCGGCAGCGCGATAGGTGAAATGGTGCAGCGTCGCCCGCCAGGTCGGATGATTGGTGGCATTGATGCGAACTGCAGCGGCAATATTCACGAACTTGCCGACCGTCGCGCACCAGATCGAGCCATCCTGCATGATGTAGGAATAATCGCCGAATTCGACTTCGCTGATCCGGCAACGTTCGGAGATCTCCGTGTAGCGGCCAAGCATCGTATCGCGGACGGATGCCGTCTCATGAATATAGGGCTTTTCGCCAAGCTTCCGGCTCATGCTGCAATTGCCTTTCGCGGTGAGAACTGCTGGACGTCGAGAATGCGGTCGGCGACAGCCTCGCGCACTTCCTCGTCATGGAAGATGCCGAGCAGGGCAACGCCCGCTTCTTTCTTCTCTTTGATCATGCCGACGACGACGGCGCGGTTCTTCGCGTCGAGCGAAGCTGTCGGCTCATCCAGAAGCAGGATCGAATGATCGGTAATGAAGCCGCGGGCGATATTGACCCGCTGCTGTTCGCCGCCCGAGAAGGTCGCAGGCGGCAGTTGCCAGAGCGCTTCGGGAAGGTTCAGCTTTTCAAGCAGGGCTGCTGCCTTTTGCCGGGCGGAAGCCGCATTCTCTCCGCGAGCAAGCAGCGGTTCGGCAACGACATCGATTGCCGCAACGCGCGGCACGGTGCGCAGGAACTGGCTGACATAGCCGAGCGTATGGCGGCGGACATCGATAACGGTGCGTGGATCGGCGGCCGCGAGATCAACGATACGGCCCTTGTGATTGACGAGGATCTGGCCGGTATCCACGGCGTAGTTGCCGTAGATCATCTTGAGCAGGGAACTCTTGCCGATCCCCGAGGGGCCGCCGAGAACGACGCATTCGCCGGAGGCGACGGAAAAGGCGACATCGGAAACGACCGGCAGTTTGATGCCGTCGCGCAGATGCATGGTGAAGCTCTTCGAGACTTCGGAAACGACGAGGGGCGTTGCCATGATTGTTGCCTTTCAGACCTGAAGGATCGAAGAAACGAGAAGCTGGGTGTAGGGCTCGCGCGGATCGTCAAGCACGCGGTCGGTCAGACCCTGCTCGATCACATAGCCGTCCTTCATCACCATCATCCGGTGGGAGAGAAGACGCGCGACGGCGAGGTCATGCGTGACGATGATCGCCGAAAGGCCGAGATCGTTGACGAGACCGCGAACGAGATCGAGCAGTCGCGCCTGAACCGAGACATCGAGGCCACCGGTCGGTTCGTCCATGAAGACGAGACGCGGGCCGGTGACGAGATTGCGGGCGATCTGAAGGCGCTGGCGCATGCCGCCGGAGAAGGCGCGGGGCTGGTCGTCGATGCGCCCGGCATCGATTTCGACACGTTCCAGCCAATCGATCGCCGTCGAGCGGATCTTGCCGTAATGCCGTTCGCCGACCGCCATCAACCGTTCGCCGACATTGGCGCCGGCCGACACCGTCATGCGCAGGCCGTCGGCCGGATTCTGATGCACGAAACCCCAATCGGTCCGCATCAGGAAGCGCCGCTCGGCCTCGCTCATGTGGTAGAGATCGCGATAGTCTCCGTCGCGCATGTGATATTCGACGCTGCCGGTCGTCGGCATCAGGCGGGTCGAGATGCAGTTGAGCAGCGTCGTCTTGCCGGAGCCGGATTCGCCGACGATGGCGAGCACTTCGCCGGGCCATAGCTCGAAGGAGACATTCCGGCAGCCGATACGGCTGCCATAGAACTTCGAAACGTCGTGGACCTTGAGGAGAGGGGTGTTAGTCATTCCGCAGCCTCCTTCGGCGCAAGCATCTCGCCGGCATGTCCATGCTCGCGGCGGTCTTCGCAATGGTCGGTATCGGAGCAGACGAACATGCGTCCGCCCTTGTCGTCGAGGATCACCTCGTCAAGGTAGACATCCTCCGCGCCACAAAGCGCGCAGGGCTTGCCGAAGCGCTGGATGTCGAAGGGGTAGTCTTCAAAATCGAGGCTGACGACTTCGGTATAGGGCGGTACGGCATAGATGCGCTTCTCGCGCCCGGCGCCGAAGAGCTGCAATGCATCCGACATATGCATTTTCGGATTGTCGAACTTCGGCGTCGGCGAGGGATCCATGACGTAGCGGCCGGCAACCTTGACCGGATAGGCATAGGTCTTGGAGATACGGCCGTTATGGGCGATATCCTCATAGAGCTTCACATGCATCAGGCCGTATTCTTCCAGCGCATGCATCTTGCGCGTTTCGGTCTCGCGCGGCTCGAGGAAGCGGAGCGGCTCCGGGATCGGTACCTGATAGACCAGAACCTGGCCGGCACCGAGCTTTTCTTCCGGAATGCGGTGGCGCGTCTGGATGATCGTCGCATCCTTGGTATGCGTTGTTACCGCGACGTTCGCGACCTTCTGGAAGAAGGCGCGGATCGAGACCGCGTTCGTCGTGTCGTCGGCACCCTGGTCGATGACCTTGAGAACGTCGTCCGGTCCGATGATCGAAGCCGTCACCTGCACGCCCCCCGTACCCCAGCCGTAGGGCATGGGCATTTCTCGCGAGGCGAAGGGCACTTGATATCCGGGAATCGCGATCGCCTTCAGGATGGCGCGGCGGATCATCCGCTTGGTCTGTTCGTCGAGATAGGCGAAGTTGTAGCTGGCGAGATCGGTCATTCGGCGGCTTCCTTGATGTCATCGCCACCATGGTGGGCGGCTTCGAATTCGCGGCGCATGCGGCGGACAAGGTCGAGCTCGGCCTGGAAGTCCACGTAGTGCGGCAGTTTCAGATGCTCGACGAAGCCGGTCGCCTGGACGTTGTCGGAGTGGGAAATGACGAATTCCTCGTCCTGTGCCGGTGCCGTGATGTCTTCGCCGAGCTCCTCGGCCCGAAGGGCACGGTCCACCAATGACATCGACATTGCCTTCCGCTCGCTCTGGCCGAAGACGAGACCATAGCCGCGCGTAAATTGCGGCGGTGCCTTGGCCGAACCCTTGAACTGGTTGACCATCTGGCATTCCGTTACCTGGATCACGCCGAGCGACACGGCAAAGCCAAGCTCCGGCACTTCGAACTCCACTTCGACCTCGCCGATGCGGATTTCGCCGGTGAAGGGATGATTGCGGCCGTAGCCGCGCTGTGTGGAATAGCCGAGCGCCAGGAGGAAGCCCTCGTCGCCGCGCGCGAGCGCCTGAAGACGCAGGTCGCGGGTCATCGGGAATTCCATCGGCTCGCGGGTAAGATCGCCGATCTCGTGATCCTCCGGCAAATCGCCGTCGCCTTCGATCAGGCCTTCCTGGCCGAGGATCTCCGAAACGCGGATGACGCGGCCGGCTTCGGCGGGACGCTGCACAGGTTCCTCGACCGTCTCGTCAGACAGCAGCGAAGGATCTAGCAACCGGTGGGTATAGTCGAAGGTGGGGCCGAGAAGCTGCCCTCCCGGCAAATCCTTGTAGGTCGCCGAGACGCGCCGCTCGATCTTCATTGCGGCCGTGTCGAGCGGCTTCGAATAACCGAAGCGCGGCAGCGTCGTGCGGTAGGCGCGGAGCAGGAAGATCGCCTCGATCATGTCGCCTCGGGACTGGCGGACAGCGAGTGCGGCGAGGGTACGGTCATAGAGGGAGGCTTCCGCCATGACCCGGTCAACGGCAAGTGCCAATTGCGCGACGATCTGGTCGATCCCGATCGCCGGCAGCGAACGGTCGCCGCGGCGGCGGTCGGCAAGCAGGCGATGGGCGTTTTCAATGGCGGCCTCGCCCCCTTTAACGGCAACATACATGGGGTCACATCTCCGTTGCGATAATCTTGGTGGTCCGCGGCAGGCATAGAAAACGGCTGCCCGCCGTCAGCACGAGGTCGATGCCGCGTGGGAAGAGGGCGCGGTTGTCGGCCCAGAGGCGCAGGAAGGTCTCGGGCAGTCCCGCCGGCGCAATTTCCGTCACGCTCTGAATGCCGGGACCCGTCAGCGCCAATCGACGGCCGCCCTCCAGTCCTGCAAGTTCGATGACAAGCGTCGTCGAACGATCGGGGTATTCCTGGGTACCGAGGGCAAACAGCCCAAAGGAGGAAAGCGTCACGCCGCCTTCGATGAAGGCGAAGCGGGCTTCGGCCTTTTCCGGCACGACGGGTGCACCTGTGTGAAAGCCGAGCCATTCGGGCATGGCGGATTTCGCGAGCCCGGAGGAAAGCCAGACCGGTGTATCGTGATCACAGAGGGTCAGCGCAATTGCGCCAGCGGCAATGCCGAGCTGCGCAGGCGGCGCCACTTCGGGTGCAACGGTCTGTATCGTGCCGGGGCGCGCCATGCCGTCCATCAGGATCTTGAAGACGCTCTGAGCGTGGAAGACCGGTTCAGCAAAACCGCCGGTTAGCGCTTCTGTCTTGAGGCTCATCAGTTGTCTCCCCGCACCATGGTGAAGAAATCGACCCGCGTTGCTGCCGTCTCGTCCGCCTTGCGGCGATCGGCATCCGTGACGCGGGCGGCGATAGGCTCAAGCAGCGTCTGCTCGACGAAGCGCTGTGTGGCCGGCTCCTGCCAAAGGGCGTCAAAGATGGCGGCAAGCCGTGCCTTCTCGTGATCCGTTCCGAGCGCCTGCGCATGACCGACGGCGCCGGAGCCGAGCCGGATCGTCGCGCGCGTTACCGTCACTTCGCCGAGATTGAACGGCGCTCCGCCGCCGCCGATGCGGCCGCGCACCATGACGAGGCCGGTTTCCGGCCCGCGCACCGTCTGCACTGCCGGCTTTTCCGCGAGTGCCTCGAAAGCCTCGACGAGCTCATTTCGTTCAGCACGCGCGAGCAGGTCGGCGACGCGCTTGCGCCCGCCTGCCGCCGCCTCATTCTTCTCCGCTAAGGTCATTGCCACATCCTTTAAATGTCTATTGATATAGACAACTATACAAGATATGGTTACGCTTAAATCGCCGACGTGACAAGCGTGTGACATCAAGGGGGCAAAATGGCTGGGCAGGTACAAAGGCAAACTGGGGTGGCGCTCTGGCGCCAGATCGCGGATCGCATCCGTCAGGCGATCAGCGCCGGCGCTTATGACGAAACCGGCATGGTGCCGCCGGAAACGGTTCTGGCGCTCCAGTTCGGCGTCAACCGGCACACGGTACGCAGTGCGCTGGCGGCTCTCGCACAGGAAGGCATCGTGCGCGCCGTGCAGGGGCGCGGCACGCTGATCGAGCGCAAGGAACGGCTGAACTTTCCGATCACACGACGCACGCGGTTCACCACCGGCATCGGCGAGCAGGCACGCGAAATGCGCGGATTGCTGCTTTCCTATTCCGAGGAGAAGGCCGACGCGGAGGTGGCGCGCTGGTTGAAGCTTCGCGAGGGCGAGCCCGTGATCCGCATGGAAACCGTCCGCAAGGCGGACGGTCGCCCGGTTTCATGCGCGACGGCGTGGTTTCCGGCTCGGCGATTTGCCGGCCTGCCGGATGCCTACAAGAGGACCGAGTCGATCACGAAGGCCTTCGCCGAGCTTGGGCTGGCCGACTATGTGCGCGCAACGACCGAGATCACGGCCTCCCATGCCGACGACGCCGACATTGCGGCGCTCGAACTGACGCCCGGTGCGATCGTGCTGATCACCAAGGCGATGAATACCGACCTCGAAGGCATACCTGTTCAATATGCGATCAGCCGGTTTTCCGCCGATAGAGTGCAGTTCACCATTGAAAACTGAAAAGGCCGGGCACAAGCCCGGCCTTCAACACGAGTGCGTGAAGCAATCAGTGCGCGTTCGACATGTCGCCGAGCACTTCCTTGGAAGCGACGGTCGAGTCGGCGTTCAGTTTGTAGACCATGGGTACGCCCGTCGCGAGGTTCAGCGAAAGAACCTGCTCACGATTGAGGCGATCAAGCACCATGACCAGCGAGCGCAGCGAGTTGCCGTGCGCGGCAACAAGCACCTTCTCACCGCGGAGAACGCGCGGAAGAATTTCCATGAGATAATACGGCCAGACACGGGCGCCGGTATCACGCAGGCTCTCGCCGCCCGGAGGCTGAATGTCGTAGGAACGGCGCCAGATATGCACCTGCTCCTCGCCCCACTTGGCGCGGGCATCGTCCTTATTGAGGCCGGAGAGATCGCCGTAGTCGCGTTCGTTCAGGGCCTGGTCGCGGATCGTCTCAAGGCCCGGCTGGCCGACCTTGTCGAGGATGAGCTTCAGCGTGTGCTGGGCGCGCACCAGCACGGAGGTGAAGGCGATGTCGAACTTGATGCCGTAGTCGGCGAGCGCCTGGCCGCCCGTTTTGGCTTCTTCGATGCCGAGTTCGGTAAGGTCCGGATCCTTCCAGCCAGTGAAGAGATTCTTGAGATTCCAGTCGCTCTGGCCGTGGCGAACGAGGACGAGGGTTCCGCTCATCAAATATGTCTCCGTATAAGGTCAGTGTTGGGAGAGCCCGAGCACGTCGAGCATGGAATAAAAACCAGGTTTCTTGTCGCGCGCCCAGAGCGCCGCCTTGAGGGCGCCGCGCGCGAAAATGGAACGATCGGCAGCACTGTGCGACATCGAAACGATCTCGCCTTCACCGGCGAAGAGAACCGAATGCTCGCCGATGACCGAGCCGCCGCGAAGCGTCGCAAAGCCGATCGTGCCGGCTTCGCGTGGGCCGGTATGCCCATCGCGGACACGGACGGACTGTGTGGTGAGATCAATGTTGCGGCCCTTGGCCGCAGCCTCACCCAGAAGCAATGCGGTGCCTGATGGCGCATCGACCTTGCGCTTGTGATGCATCTCGAGGATTTCTATGTCCCACCCGGCGGGATCGAGCGCGCGTGAGGCCTGTTCCACGAAAACGCTGAGAAGGTTCACGCCAAGGCTCATATTGCCGGACTTGACGATGCGCGCATGGCGCGCCGCAGCCTCAATCTTGGCATTGTAGGCCTCTGAACAGCCTGTCGTGCCGACGACATGGACGATGCGCGCCTGGGCAGCAAGGCCGGCAAACTCGACACTGGCGGCAGGTGAGGTGAAGTCGAGTACGCCTTCGGCATGCAGAAACGCCGCGAGCGGATCGTCGCCGATAATCACGCCATTTTGGCCGAGACCGGCAAGCTCTCCAGCATCCCGGCCGACGAAAGGCGAACCCTTCCGCTCGATCGCCGCATGCAGCGTGACACCGTCAATCGAGTCGATCAGGCGGATCAGCGTCTGTCCCATGCGCCCTGCTGCGCCAACCACCACCAGTTTCATCGCAGCATCGCTCATGTCGGTTCACTATCCGTATCAAAGAGAATCCGAGGCGGCAGGCCTCTGAAGATTGTTGAGTCGAGCGTAAAGGCCGTCGCTGAGCTTCGCAAGCGTCTCGTGATTGCCTTCTTCGACGACCCGGCCCTGCTGCATGACGACGATCTTGTCAGCGCGCACCACGGTCGACAGCCGGTGTGCGATGACGACCACGGTACGGCCGGTCATCGCTTCATCGAGCGCCTTCTGCACCGCTGCCTCGGATTCCGTGTCGAGCGCCGACGTGGCCTCGTCGAGAAGCAGGATTGGCGCATTTCGTACCAACGCGCGGGCGATCGACAGGCGCTGACGTTGGCCGCCCGAAAGCGTCACACCGTTTTCGCCGACTGGCGTGTCATAGCCATCGGGTTGCGCAAGGATGAACTCGTGCGCATAGGCGAGCCGCGCAGCTTCCTCCACCTCGGCATCGGAGGCTTCCGGGCGCCCGTAGCGGATATTCTCGCGGATCGTGCCTTCAAAGAGGTATGGCTGCTGCGACACGTAGGCCAGCTGCTCGCGAAGCGACTGCTTGGTGACGTGGGCGATATCCTGACCGTCGACGAAGATCTGTCCGCTCTTCGGGTCGAAGAAGCGCGGAATGAGACTGATGACCGTCGATTTGCCGGCGCCGGATGGACCAACAAGCGCGGTCGTCTTGCCGCCTTCCGCAACAAAACTCACATCGTTGAGGATCGGATCGACACCATAGGCGAACGACACGTTGCGGAATTCGATGCGGGCATCCGTTACCGTCAGGGGCTTGGCGTCAGGCAGATCGCGCTGACGCGGCTCCATGTCGAGCAACTCGTAGACCATGCGGGCATTGACGGCGGCGCGCTCGAGCTGGATCTGCAGTCTTGCAAGGCGCCGGGCAGGGTCGTACGCGAGCAGCAAAGCGGTCACGAACGAGAAGAACGCGCCCGGCGGCACGTTGTGATAGATCGAACGGTAAGCGGCGTAGGCAAGAACGCTTGCAACCGCAAAGCCCGCAAAGGTTTCCGTCATCGGCGCGTTGCGTTCCGAAAGGCGCGCGATCCGGTTTGTGCGGGCTTCCGCGGCCGCGACCAGCTTGTTGAGCTTGCGCTGCAGTTCGCTTTCCATCGTGAAGGCCTTGACGATGGCGATGCCTTGGATCGTCTCTTGCATCGCGCCTAGGACATGGCTGCTCAGATAGATGGCTTCCTTGGTCGCTTGACGCAGGCGCTTGGACAGATATCGCAGTCCATAAAGAAGCGGCGGAGCCAGAATGAAGACGGCGAGGCTGAGCAACGGATCCTGAAAGACCATCACGCCGATCAATGAGATGAAGGTAAGCAAGTCACGCGCGGCCGATGTGATCACCATATTCATGACATCGCGGATGCCGCCGACATTCTGGCTTACTCGAGCGGCAATGTGCGCGGAGCGAGCTTCGTTGTAGAAGCCGACCGAAAGTGTCATCAGGTGAGCGTAAAGGCGCCGCTGATAGCGCGCGACGATGTTGTTGCCGATCCGCGAAAGCGCCACGGCCTGGCCGTAGCTCGCAAAGCCGCGCAGAACGAATGCGAGGAAGATCGAAAGACAGATAATCCAGATCATATCCGCGCGGCGATTGGCGAAAGCCTCGTCGATGATCACCTTCATGATCCACGCGGTGAACGCTGTCGTCAGTGCGACAACGACGAGACAGCTGATCGCAAAAACATAGCCGCCGATATGATCGCGGCCATTTTCGGCGATAATGCGTTTCAGGATGCCCGTCACACTATCGCTACCGACAGCGCTTTGTTTGCTCGCGGATTCCAAAAATACTGCTTCCCGTCTCGGACGTGCGCGGCCGCAAAGCCGCGCGCTTGGGGCGGCTCTATAAAGAGTTACCGCCCGTTTGGCTAGCCGGGCATTAGCGGCGCCAGCGGCGCCCTTCGGTCGAGAGCCCGAAAAGGGCCGGCTCTCGGGCATAGAAGGACAGGCCTGCAAGGGCCGCCAGCGGATGGGTCACGACATAGGTCGGAATCGCTTTCAGCCAGTGCGAATG